>JBMCMH010000171.1:0-4893 GCA_048614515.1 Alkalispirochaeta sp.
CATCGCCTCCACAAGAATCCCCTTCGTCGTGATATCGGGAATCTGCTCAAACTCCACCGTGGTTCCCAGATAACCCTCTTGATTAAAATCCAACGCCACCCAACTGGAGGTAACGATCTCGTATTCCCGGCCGTCTTGGACGGTGAGGTTCCCGGTGTAGAGAAAGTCTCCCGTGCGGCTCCGGAGGTCGTCCTGGAGATGCTGATTTGCGTGGCCCAGAATCGTGCGCATCGTGTCCGCGTCCACGGTGGCTTGCATAACATCGTTATCAAATCGCATGAATTGGTCGAACCGATAACGGGGCAATGGGCCGGCGGGAAGTCCCGAACCGAAGGAGGTGTGGTTGAGAAATGCGGCGTCGGCGTTGGTGGAGGACCGCACCTGCTCTACCGACCACATCGCCGCTTCCAAAACGGTCATATCCTCCGAGAGAGTCCCCACTGTCGCCAGATCCTCATCAGTGAGGTGTTCGTCGCGAAGCCGAGCAATGAGATCGGAAAGCTCATCGTTCGCTTGATCCACCGATTCCAGCGATACGTCGCGAAAAACGGTGCGCATACCCAGCGGCGTCCGATAGACCTCAGTGATGTTAAAGCGCTCACCCCGAAACCCGTTGTGCATGTAGGGCACGCCGTTTACCGTTTCCCGAAACGTGATGTGATCGTGACCGCCCACGGCAAAGAGCGGGGCGTTGTGGCCTTCGAGGGAGTCAAGAATTGTCACGTCGGCAACCAGTCCCGCGTGGGATGCCAAGACGGTATGATCAGCGCCGGCGGTAACCTCACTCCAGTTTTCTGAAACCCATTCCACCGGATCAGTAATTCTCAAACGTTCGCGGAGTGCCTCGGGGTAGGTATTGCTCTGGTCGGTTCCAATCCCTACGATTCGCAGCACCTCTCCGGCCACATCGATGTCGACCGATGCCGGCGTGAGTTGCTGATCGTCTTCGGTGTGAACCGTACCGATTACAACGGCCCCGGCCGTCTCCGCGGCGCTCACAAAATCGGATGGACCCATGAAGTCGAACTCGTGATTCCCGACGTTCACCACCACGGTTCCCAGCTCAGAGAGCCGCTCCAGAAAGACCCAGTCCGCCTCCCCCTCTGACCGTGACGCCACCACCACGCCGAGTTCAAAGAGATCCCCATTGAATAGAAAGACCACTTCCGTCTCAGAATCGTACGAATCAGCCACCGCTTCAAAGGCGGTTACCAGTCTTGGGTACGCATCATAGGCGGAGTGCGTATCAGCGATGTTTACCACCACAAGGTCCGGCTCCGCATTCTCAAGCTCAACCTGGCCTCTCGCCGTCACAGAGACAGCCATTGCCACCACCAGCAGCATACCGATCAAAATCCGTAGCATGTGCACGTTCTTTCTTGTCATGTGTTTCTCCCCAGCGGGATGTGTCCCGTTGATCGGGAACGATGACATTGTTGTGTCAGGGAATCGTTAGTCGGTGAGTAATCGCATCAGCTCTCGCAACGCATCCCGGGTGGTACGCGCCTCAGCTGCGAGGCTTTTCATCCGATCGTCACCGCTCATACACGATCCGTCCCTTCTGCATGAGCAACTCCCGGAACTCAGGTTCGATGCGTTCCGGCTGAACGATGTGGCCGTTTCGCTCTTGCTCCCGACGATCGAGGAATGCGCGCATCTGTTCCGTCCACGTTGTCACACTAGAACAATACTACGGCATGGCCGGGTGTACAAACCTCGGCCTTGTTTCCGCTCGGGGGGGAGTAGTAGGATGACCGCGGATGCGAACGATCGCGGTGGTAATTCCTTCACATAACGGATCACAAGAGCTCAGCGATCTCCTCCCACAGCTGGAGCGAGTGCTATCCGACCTCGGCGATGCGGAGATAATCGTCGTTGATGACGGGAGCACCGCCGCGGAGGCAGCGGTGCTGCGGTCCCTAGCTGAGTCGCACCCTCAGCTTCGTCTGATCCGTCTGGAAACGCGCACCGGGCAGATCCACGCTACCCTTGTGGGAGTCTCCCTGGCTCAGGCTGAGGCTCAAGCTGAGATCGTGATCACCATGGACGACGATGGGGGCCATCCCCCGGAGGTGATCCCCCGGATGGTTGCCCTGCTCCGCGCCGATCAGGATCTTCAGCTTGTGTACGCGGCCCCCGGCGAGCAGGGCACCGGTGAGAGCACCCGCACCACTGCCCGTCCCCTGATTCGGCGCATCGGGACATCACTCAACAACCGGCTGTTTCATCGCTACCTGAATCTGCCGGCCCACGTTCCCGTCGGTAGTTTTCGTGCTATTCGCCGGGACCTCTTGGGGCGCGCGCTGGCTCGTCCGATTCGGTATCCGTATCTCTCGGCGATGCTTCTGAGCCTGCGCCCGGCGGTGGCGTGCGTACGGTACACTCCCCCACCGGCACCACCACGTACCTCGAAGAGCAGGCACGCCGTACGCAGACTGGTTTCGATCTGGATCGCCCTGACGGTGTATTGGGGCCCGTTGAAGCCGGTGGGCCGCCTCTTACGACGCCCGCGTCCGGCGGTGCAACTCCGGGAGCGCCCCGCGCTCATGATTCTGGGAGGTGGGAGTAGTCAGATAAGTGTGCTCCGTCGCGCCCGAGAGCGAGGATTCAGCGTAATCCTGGCCGACCAGGACCCGGCTGCCCCGGGGCGCGATTTCGCCGACCGCTTTGAGCAGGCGTCAACCTTCGATGTTGATGCGGTAACGGCAGCAGCCGAGCGGTCCGGAGCACAGGCGATTCTGGCGGTTGGATCGGATCAGCCGGTATACACGGCCGCGGCGGTATCCCACCGTCTTGGCCTTCCGTATCCCCTGTCCACGGGGCAGGCGCGGGAGGTGACCAACAAGGCCGAGATGAAGCCGACGCTACACGCCGCCGGAGTGCCGTTGGTTCCCTGGGCGCTCCTCGGCAGTGATCCTTCCCGCTGGGACAGCGAGGGGCTGGCCGATCTAACCCTCCCATGGGTGGTCAAGCCGGTGGATAGCCAGGGTCAGCGGGGGATTCGAATCGTGGAATCGAAGGAGGAACTGGAGGCGCACCGACCGGTAGCGCTCTCTTTCTCCCGGGACCACCGCATACTGGTGGAGGAGTACTACCCATCGCAGGAAATTACCGTAAGCGGATGGGCCCGGCGGCGCGGCCAACACGGTGGCGCCCAGACGGAGCGGGTGGAGGTCTGGACGATCACCGATCGGGTCACCTTCGAGCCATCCGTATCCGTTGGGGTCTGTCTGGCCCATCGGTTTCCCTCCGAGGCCGCACGGGGACGGGAGGCTGAGATCAAAGATATCACCGCCCGGATCGTTGAGGCACTACATCTCGAGGACGTCCCAATATACTTCCAGATGCTGGTCGGCGAACGAGGTGTTCTGGTAAACGAGATCGCCTGCCGCCTTGGTGGCGCCTATGAAGATCAATCGATCCCGTTGGTAACGGGAATCGATATTCTCGACCGGCAGCTCCAATGGTACCGGCGCGCCCTCGGTAGCGATTCAGCCGGCGATAGCGATACCACCATCAGCACCAACGCCCCCGAGGCCGGTGTATTCGATGACGCGCCCCGGCGCCCTCACTCCCGCGCCTTTGCGGTACCGCTCATGTTCTGCCGACCCGGAACCGTGGTCCGGATGGTAGGGGCCGAGGAACTCCTCCAGCACAAGGGGGTCGCCGCGTGCCGGTTTCTTCTGCCGCCGGGAACGGAGATCAAGGCGATGAGTAACTCCACACAACGCATCGCCTACGCGGTACTCCACGCGAACGATGCCGGCACGATTAACACGCTTGTGGATACCGTCTTCGACACACTCCGAGCTGAGGACAGCGCGGGAGAAAACCTCCTTATCGACACCCGGGAAGAAACGAAACGCCGCTATGCGGTAGAGTAACGCTATGCGCGTCTTTTTTCTGGCTACGGCCGTCTTTCTCGTGTTCGGCTGCGCCGGCGAAGAATCAGAAGACAGTTCCCCGGGCTCTCAACTTCGCATCGCTGAGCAACATGGTCTTGCGTACCTTCCCCTGGGGATTATGCAGGTCACGGGTATCCTCGATGAGGAGCTCGCCCGGGTCTCCGCCGGTGAGGCAGAGTGGATACGAACGGGAAACGCCACAATGATCCGCGAGGCGATGCTCAGCGAACGACTCGATATCGGTTTTATGGGGATACCACCGTTCCTGATAGGAGTCGATCGAGATACCGGCTGGCAGTTGATAACCGGCCTATCCGAGGCGCCGCTGGGGCTGGTTACCACCAGACGGAACTACGAGAGCCTTTCCGACATCTCACCGCAGGACAGAATCGCCCTCCCCCAACCGGGTAGTATTCAGCATATTCTGCTGGCGATGGCTGCCGAGCGTGCCTTTGATGAGCCCCAGCGCTTTGACGACCAGCTGGTGAGTATGGGGCATCCCGAGGGACTCACGGCGCTCCTGGCGGGCCGAGACGTAACGGCCCAGTTCACGTCGCCTCCCTATCTCTTCCAGGCGCTGGATCATCAGGATGCCACGCTACTGCTCGATGGAAAGGAGGCGTTTGGAGGGCGATTTACGTTCATTGTGGGAGTTACCGCTCCTGGGTGGGCGCAGAAAACCGAGAACTCCGAGGCCCGCGAGGCGTTTTTGCGTGCCCTCGACCGCGGGATAGACGCCGCGCGATCTTTGCAAGAAACCGTTCGCCACGATCCGGAGGCTTCCCCCGAGCTCCTGCGGGAGTTGAGTAGCTTCTACGACATCACAGAAGCGCGCCTCCGTGAGCAGCTCGCGTACCCAGGTATGGTCTATACCCGAGAGATAGTCGGAGTTGAACGGTTTGTTGAGCGAATGGACCGCTATGGGTATATCGATGCCGATGACCTCCCCCAATACCGGAGTTCGCCCCTTGAGTAACCGGCTCTCCCG
>JBMCMH010000172.1:0-4819 GCA_048614515.1 Alkalispirochaeta sp.
GGCCAGGGGCGCGCCGGCTGATCCAGGGCGGTGGCGTGGGCGGCGCGCCACCCCAGCACGTTGGGCCAGAACGCCGCCGTATCCACCTCCAGATCGCGATCGCCGCGGTTTGCTACGGTGATCGTGGCGAACCATACCGGCCAGGAGGCGGTGGAGCGGCTGCCCGCCGCGCTCGTCTCGTCCCGGCCGCCGGCCTCGTTGAAGAGCGGCGTCCACAGCTCGAGAACCACCTCGAGGGGCAGCGCATCGCCGCGATAGTGCTCATGGATGACCGGAAAAAGGGAGTAGACGGTGCGCTCAACAGCTTGGCCGGCCGTGGCGCCGCTGCCGGCATCCCGTGCCGCCAGCCGAAAGTAGCCGCTTCGGGGTTCGCCGGCAGTGGCGGTGCGGACGTCTTCCGAGGTCCCGGGAGCCCTGCTGGGTGCGGCCTCCGCCCACCGGAGCGCAAAAAAGGCGCTGTCGATCGGCTGGCGCAGGTGGTAGCCGTTCTGCAGGTGCCAGCGGGCAAAGCTGCCGTCCAGATCGCGACCTACCACCGGCGCACCGATTCCGCCGAGAAAGAGCCCGGACAACTCGCCGTCGTCGTGGCTGCCGGGTTTGGCGTGCCAGTAGGGCTCCGGTGGATGGTCGGTATCGCTATCGCGGTATCGATGACCGTGTTGCAGCGCGTCGCGGTAGTTGGACACCCGCTGCCACGGCGTCGGCTGCGCGGGAGAGGCCGCTCGCCGGTGGGAGGGTCCGTGATCCCCCGCGCTCATCCCTTAACGGCGCCGGCGGTGAGGCCGGAGATGATCTTGTCGTGGAGGAAGATATAGACCACCACGGTGGGAATCATCGTGAGCACGATCGCCGCGAACATACCTGCGTAGTCGGTGCGGAACTGGCTCGTGAAGAACCGGATCGCGAGCTGAACGGTGCGGGCGCTCCGGGAAGAGGTCAGAAGCAGCGCGTAGATGAACTCGTTCCACGCGTAAATGAATCCGAACGTTCCGGCGGTGACGAGGCCCGGCTTGGCCAGCGGCATAATGATTCGACTGTAGCGCTGGAAGAAACTGCACCCATCGATCTCGGCGGAGTCTTCCAGTTCCTTGGGAATCGAGGTCATGAAGCTACTAATCAAAAACGTTGAGATCGGAATATTGATCGCCGCGTAGGTGATGATGAGTGCCAGCAGGCGGTCATAGATGCCGAGCGCCACAATGATCGAGTAGTAGGGAACCATTAGAGCCACAATCGGGATCAGCACCCCCGCGGTGATCGCGGTGAAGATCGTTTTTCGCAGAGGAAACGTTTCGCGGGCGATAACGAACGACGCCAGGGAGGTGACGAAGAGGTTTGCCGCCGTTGCCAGGGAGGCGACAATAATTGAATTGAGAAAGAACTGGTGGAGCCCGGAGATCGTCACCGCGTTGACGAAGTTCTGAAACTGCCACACCGCCGGCAGGGCGAAGGGCTGCGACTGAATCTCCAAGTTCGATTTGAACGCCGAAACGGTGAGCCACAGAAGGGGAAAGATCGCGATTACCAGATACGCGATCAAGAAAATCCATTTTGCTACGTGGGCGGTGATACGAATCGGCGCGGCGGTCTCGTTCAATGAATCGGTTGCCATAGTTTTGAACCCCTACCTATTGTTGTGAGTCGCCCACGGCGTCGGACTTCCCGAACACTCGCTGCAGCGCGCCCAAGATGAAAATGCCCAGGACGATGAGGAGCACCCCGGTGGCGGCGGCCTTGCCGTAGTCCAGCCCGGCCATGCGCCGATACATGAACAGTCCCATAACCGGTGTCCGGTTGGCCGGACCCCCGGCGGTCATGAGGAACGTGGTCTCGAACTGGCGTAGCGCGAACGCCACCGCCAGTGTTCCCGCGGTGACGATAATGCCGCGGATCACCGGGAGCGTGATGTACAGCTCCTGCTGCAGTACGTTGGCGCCGTCCATAACGGCGGCCTCATAGAATTCTCGGGGAACCGACATCGTTCCGGCCAGAATAATGACCATGAAGTAGCCCACGTAGATCTGGTATGAGAAGATCACCGCCGGGAGCGCGGTATCGATCTCACCCAACCAGTTGCGCGTGAGGTCGCCGTGACCAAGCGCCTCCAGGATGCTGTTAATGAGCCCGAACTCCGGGTTGTACAGCGCCGACCACATCATCGCCAACGCTACCAGGGAGATCACGTTAGGAAGAAAGTAGATGGTGCGAAAGAACTTCCAGCCTCGGGGTGCGCGGGTGAGCACCAGTGCCAACAACAAAGCCAGCGGTATTTGAAGGAATGCGGCCGACATCGCCCAAATGACGTTGTTCTTGATCGACGTCCGAAAAACGTCCTCGGAGAAGATCTCGCGAAAGTTTTCCAGACCGATAAAGGACATCGGCTGAATTCCGTTCCACTCCATGAAGCTGACATAGAGGAGAAAGAAAATCGGATAGATAAAGAACGCCAGGATCAGGGTCAGCACGGGAAGCAGGAAGAGAATGATCCACGCCGTGTTTCGGTTTCTTTTTCTCAAAGTGTCCATAGTGTTCCAATGAGGGCCCCCGGCGGCACGCCGCCGGGGGCCCGGAGAATGAACGCATACGCTCACGCCGTGAGCGCCGAGCGTCCCACCATCCTATTCGTCGGCTGCCTCGAGCATGTCGACAAACTCTGCGGGTGAACGATCTTCCAGCACCATCTCGCCGATCGCCTGTCCCAACTCACTCACAACATCAACCGGTTTGGAGGCTTCCATGTGGTCGATGAGGAACTCAGCGTTGTTTCCCGCCTCGATAAACTGCTGCTGCAGCGGATCCACCTCGTCGTCGTCCTGCAGCTCAAACTCGATCGCCAGAAGTGAACCGGCTGCCAACGAAACGCGGCGAGAGTTCTCGGGACTGGTCAGGTGCTTGAGGAACGTAACCACCGCTTCCCGACGGGCCGGGTCGTCCGTATTGGCCGCGGCGATGTTGGTGTGCAACCAGCCTACCTGGTGACCGTAGTGCTCACCGGCCTGCGGCGCGGGGGCCAGCTGCGTAGCTTCGTACACCTCGGGGGCGTTGTCGCGGATGTTTCCGATGAACCAGGGGCCGTTGATGAACATCGCGGTTCGCTCAGACATGTAGTGACCACTGGAAACGCCGGCGTCGGCGCCGATCGCGTCGCGGGTGGTGTTGCCGTCTTCGTACAGCCGTTTCAGGATCGCGGCGGCTTCCTCAAAGGCGGGGTCGTCCCAGTCCAGGCTGTACGCATCGGGTCCGCCGAAGCTGCCCAGGAAGTGGGTGTACCATAGCATCGACGTCCAAGAGTTCGTTCCACCGGTCATCTGGCTGGTGGGAACTACGTCGATCTCTTTGAGCTTCTCCGTGGCATCCCAGAACTCGTCCATCGTCTCGGGAAACTCATCGATTCCGGCCTCTTCAAAGAGATCCGTGTTGTACCAAATGGGAGTAAAGGCGATCTCGTACGGAAGGGACTTGGTGCGATCGCCCACCGTGGAGGTGTCGATATTTCCCTGGTTGAACGTATCACCCCATTCGCCGTCGAGCTCATCCGTGAAATCCAACAACAGGTCGCTGTCGTAGTAGGCAGCGGTGGTAGGATTGAGCTTAAAGGTGAAGATATCCGGGGGACTGCCGGCGGCAAGCCGCGTACGGATCGTGTCTTCATACCCATCGTAATCCGGCTGCGGCTCAACGTCCACGCGGATTTCACCGGCATACTCTTCGTTGAACTCCGCAACGATTTCTTCCATCACCTCCGCCTTAGAGTCCTGGCCGACCCAAATGCTGGGCCACGTGAGCACGATTTCGCCCTGCTCCTCCGACTGGCCGGAGCCAAACAGTGGCAGAGCAATTACGAGCAGCGCAACCATGAGCACCGCAATTCGGTTAGTTTTCATACTACCCTCCTATTTTTCTTTCTAAAAGTAAGTAAAACACGGTAAGATACAGCTGTCAACGAAAACCGAATTGTGGGTAGGATACGCCCAAAGAAAGAGAGCGATCAATGATACATACTCCCGACCGAGACTATGATGGATACATCTTTGACCTGGACGGTACGATCTACCTGGGAGGTGAGTTGCTTCCTGGTGCACGGGAATTGGTGGAACGGCTCCGGGCGCTGGGGAAGCGAGTGGTGTTTTTGTCGAACAATCCCACCCGGAACGTCGAGGCGTACTCCGAGAAATTGGCGAAGATGGGGCTGCCCACCCCGCCGGAGGAGATCGTCACCACCGTGTACACCACCACACAGTGGATTCTCCAGAACGCGCCGGAGGCGGTGGTCTTTCCGATTAGCGAGGAGCCGTTGATCCGCGCCCTTACCGAAGCGGGCATTACGATCTCCGACGATCCGGAGAAGATCGACATTGTGGTTGCCAGCTACGACCGTACCCTCACCTGGCGCAAATTGCAGACCGCCTTCGAGGCGATCTGGTACCACAAGCGTGCCCGGATGATCTGCACCAACCCGGACTTGTACTGTCCCTTCCCCGGTGGACGGGGTGAGGTGGACGCCGGCGCCGTGATCGCGGCGCTGGAAGCGGTGACGGGAAAGAAGTGCGAGGTAAACTGCGGCAAGCCCAGCCCTGTAATGGTGGAGACGATCATGAAAGCCGTGGGTCTGGCCCCGGAGCAGTGCATCACCACCGGCGATCGCCTCTACACCGAGATCCGCATGGGTATTTCGTCGGGAATGGACACCGCGGTGGTATTCACCGGAGAGACCACTCCGGAGATGCTCGAAGAGACCGCCGAGGAGGACCAGCCCACCTACGCCCTGGACCGCATCGACAAGCTGTTGCCCGAGCGGTTCTGGTAGACGGTCCCGCGT
>JBMCMH010000173.1:0-4766 GCA_048614515.1 Alkalispirochaeta sp.
ACCGCATCCAGGATATCATCCGAGGTGACCTCTCCGGTGATCTCGCCCAGAGCGTTGATCGCCTCTTGCAGATCCAGACTCACCGCGTCCACCGGGTAACCCGCCTCCAGGCCCGCCTCAACCTCGCCCAGCGCGGCGGCCGCCCGCTCCAGAAGATTTTTCTGTCGCAAGGAGTCGATGACGGGGCTGCCCTCGCGGTAGGTGCGCTCCGGGGTGAGCTCGCGCACGATGTGGGAGACCAGCGCGTCCATGCCGTGGAGCGTTACCGCGCTCACGGGCAGAACGACCACGGGCAGAGCGGGCGCTGCCGCACCACCGGCTCCCGCGCCGGCGAGCTCACCCCGCCCGCCTGGCGATTCAGCGCCTGCCGATTCAGCGCTCGGCGCGCCCGCGGCCGGCCCACCTGGCGATTCAGCGCTCGGCGCACCCGCTGCCGGCCCGCCTAAAGCTCCTGAATCCGGCACGGGCAGCGAGCCGGGGCGGTCGGTTTTATTCCACGCCACCACCAGCCGCTCCCGGTTGGCCTCGATCACGGCGGTGTCCTCTTCGGTGAGCCCCTCGGTGCTGTCTACCAGGTAGATGACGAGATCGGCGCCGTCCAGAACGCTGCGCGTTCGACGTATGCCTTCCCCTTCGATCGATTCCTCGGTGACGCGGAGGCCGGCGGTGTCGTAGAGGTGAACGGGAATGCCGTCGAGGTCCAGGTGGCTTTCGATGTAGTCCCGGGTGGTGCCGTGGGTGTCGCTGACGATGGAGCGGTCCTCCTTGAGAAACGCGTTAAAGAGGCTCGATTTACCGGCGTTAGTGCGGCCGGCAAGCGCCACCCGGGCCCCTTCCTGGTACAAGCGGCCGGTGCGGTAGGTGTCGGCGAGTTCTTGGAGGCGCGCGCGGGCGGTGCTGATCGTTTCCGGAGGAATGATAATCTCGCCGGTGTCCTCTTCCGGATAGTCCAGCTGTACGGTGACGGCGGCCATGATCTGCACGAGGGCCTGTTTGGACTCCTCGATGGCGGCTTCGACGCTGCCGCCGAGGCGAGCGAGGGCCATTTCGTGGCTGGTGGCGGTCTGGGCCTGAACGATTTCATGGACTGCTTCGGCCCGGGTGAGGTCCACTTTGCCCGCCATAAAGGCGCGCAGGGTAAACTCCCCCGGTTCCGCCGGGCGGAAGCCGTTGCGATACAGCACCGACAGGATGCGCCGGATCCCCGGGGGGCTGCCGTGGCAGAAGATCTCCACACTGTCCTCGCCGGTGTAGCTGTGGGGGGCGCGAAAGATGCCGAGCATCACCTCGTCCAGGACCTGGTCGGCTTCGGGGTCCACGAGCAGGACGCGCTTCATGCGGCCACCGTCACTGGATCGCACCGATTCCGGTTTGTCACAGAGGGCGGCCATTACCTCCACGCTGCCGGGCCCGCTGGTGCGGAGAACGGCGAGGGCGGAGACGCCGTAGGGGGTTGCTAACGCGGCGATTCGATCTGATTCCATCGTGTAGAGAGGCTATCGCCGGGTGCGCTACAATGGCAAGCAGTATGGATCTACTTATTTTTGGTCATCGCGGGTACGCGGCGCGGCGGGTGGAGAACACGATTTCCGCGTTTGAATTGGCCGCCGAGACGGCGGGCGTTGCCGGGGTGGAACTCGACGTGCAGGTTGCGCGGGACGGCGAGATCGTGGTGGTGCATGATGGAGATCTCCGGCGACTGGCGGACGATCCGCGTCGAGTTGTGGATGTTCCCAGTACCGAACTGGCCACGATGGCGCTGCACGCTCCGGGGCTGAGGCAGACGAGCCCCACTGGGGCGGACCCCACGGCTGATCCCACGGCGAACCCCACAGGGACGGAGCTCACCACGGTGGGTATTCCCACCCTCAACACGGTTCTCGACACCCTGCCGGCCTGGATGAAGGTTGATATCGAACTGAAATCGTATGACGATACGCCCCGGGATCTGCCGGAGCGGGTGGCGGAGCTGATCGCGGACCGCGGGCGGGCCGGGGTGATCGTCTCGTCCTTTGATCCGCGCTTGGTCCGACGCTTCCGCCGGGCGATACGGAGGCAGCCCGCGGCGCCCGAACCGGTCTCTACGGCGGTGATTTACTCACAAGACCGGGAGGTGCCGTGGTTTCTGCGGAGCGGGCTGGGCGTGGCGCTCACCCGCAGTGAGGTGGCCAAGCCGAGCTGGCACACGGTGCTTTCCGGCACCAGCACCGGCCGACCCCACCGGCCGGCGGGCCGGCCGCGAGCGTCGCAGTATGTGTGGACGGTGAACGAACAGGATATTCTGCGCCGCCTCATGGAAGCGGATGTGGCGGGGGTCATCGGTGATGACCCCGGAGAGCTGGCGGCGTGGGCTACGGCAATCGCGGAACGATCCGGCGAACCAGGCGACGGCCGGCGGCCTGAAATGCGGTCCGAATAGCGGAGCGAGCATCGCTCCCGGTTATGCGCTCTTCAAAGGAGATGCGCGTCAAGACTTCGTCACGACGAAGATCGAAGGCCCCCGCCTCCACTTCCACTACTACCGTGAACCCATCGTCCTCGGTGAACTCCAGAATATGGGCGTGTCCCACAATCACCCGGTCCATTCGGGCGAGCACGTCAAAGGGGAGTATGTCGTATAGGTCGGCCACGGAGATCGAATCCGCCTCGGCCAGCCGTCGGCGATCGGAATCGGACAGATCCACTTCCCGAATCCGAAAATCGGTATCCGAAAACTCTCGCGCCATCCCGCGCATCGTGTCCGAGGAGGCGATGGGATTACCGGCAATATCGCGGTCAAGCACGATCATAGCGGTAGGAATCGAGGGGGCCTGGGAGGTCACCCGCACCGCCGCTCTCCCGCGTAATCGCTCGCGGATGGATGACAGCACGTCCTGTGACTCTGAGCGTTCCACTGCCGTCTCCCACGGCCCCAACTGGTCGGCCAGCCAGATCGGCTCCACCACGATGCGCGTGGTTCCCGCCAGGGCGGGGGCGGCCACCGGTATCTGAGCCGTTCCATCTTGGTCCGTGACGATGCGAAGTTCCGATGTGTCTCGACGCCCGTCTACCCGAGGCCCACGGACCTCAACTCGCAGCGAAACATCGGCCAACGGTTCGCCGGTATCCGCGGTGCGCACCGCAACCGAAAATCCCGCGGCCAGCGCCTCGCCGAGGGCAACGGTCCGCTCTTGAGGCTCGATGGACACATCTACGTCGCCGGCGAGTTCCTGCGCCTCCTCCAGAAGCCGGCGCCGTTCCGCCGCCGGTTCCGGGACCGATCCGGAGAGACGGGTGCGCACCTCTTGCAGCGGCGAGCTTCCATCCTCCGTCGGAGCAGCCGATTCCCCCTCCGCCGGCACGGGGTCCGACTGCCGCGGTGTGGGAACTCCAAGATCGGCGGTCTCGTATATCCGGGTGAGATCCTGATTTCGATCTTCCGGGAGGTACTCATATAAGAGAAACTGTTCTACCGCACCCTGCGTGTCGCGCCGGCGGTAGCTCTCTACGGGCCTCGCACTCTCTACTCTGCCGGCGGCCCGCCGCTCCACCGCTTCACCTACCGCCCGGGTAACGACGATGTCCTGGGCTTCAAGATCACGTACCAAGAGTTGAGTGATTTGCGCGGCGGCGTCTTCGTGTGCGCGCTCCTGCGCTTCGGCCTCGGTATCACCCCGGCCATACGCCAGGAGCTGCCGTTCCGTAAGCAACGAGCTCCCACGTATCCAATCCGGGGGCGTCTGCTCAGGCGTAGCACAGCCCCAGAATAGGATAATGATGAGCGCAGCATACAGCGATCTGACCACGGGTATTACGTAAACATTTTTCATCTAAGTAGTGCCATTATAGACAATTCTGATGATTCCGGTAAGGGGATCGAGGGAGTAATGACAGTCGGAATTCCGCGACAAGAGCATGAGCCGGTACCACAGAAGTGGTGGTACATCGAAGAGCGGTACCTCAAAACGCGGTTCTGTGCTGCACTCGTCCCCGGCGTCAGGCCATTCCAGCTGGTACGGGAGACCGGAGCGCTCCACGCTCGTAATCCACAGATCATCGATATCCGATAGGGCGGCGGCGTAGATCTCGGGGGTGATTGCCCGCACGGACCGCAGCACCGCGTCGGTGATGGAGACTTGACTCAGGCGATAGGGCCCGCGAAGCGTGGTGGAGGCCGAGAGACGTCGGCCCGGTCCGGTGCGATAGGTGAGCACCACGTGACCACGGGCATAAAAATGCTCGCGGGAGGACATTTGCTCGCCCGAAATACTCACGTCCAGGACGGAGCGCCGTTCCGCCACGCTGGGCGAGCCTGCAGCCGGTCCAGGTGTGGATCCGGGATGGCCGGGCGCCGCCGTGGCGCGGGGCGAATCCGCTGCATCCCCGGGCACCAGTCCCGCGTGGGTCAGTCCCCGCCGCACGTAGCGCACGGCGTGCTCGGGGGCATCAATCAGAGAATCAACGGTAACCTCGATGGGAACGGCTCGTCCCGAGCGGGGGCCATAGTATTCTCTCAGGCGCTCAATCTGGCCCGGCACGGCAACATACGGTCCTGGTGCTACGGTAGGCGGAGGCGGCAATTCCGGTAGATCCGTGGTAATGGGTGGATCGGAAGCGGACTCGTGAGGTTCACTCGCGTCGGATTCTGCCGCGGAGGAGGACTCTGGGGAGCGCTCTGCACCCCCGCCCCCGCTGTCATGGGGAGGCATTCCGGACTCGCCGTCGGCACCACGCACGGCATCCGTTTCATCGTCGGCGTCGGGGGCGTCGCGGTCGGTATCGGGGGC
>JBMCMH010000174.1:0-4760 GCA_048614515.1 Alkalispirochaeta sp.
CGCACACTTACCCGCAAAGCCACGGCCAAGCTCGAGGACCCCGGTGTGCACCTCGATATCGCCGGCCCCGGTGCCGCCGGGCCGGACCCTAACACACCGCGATCTGAGGAAGACCGGCAGTGAGCGGCAACCGCCCGACGAGAGACCGAACGCGCACGCAGCGGACCGGTTCGCATACCAATCCCGCCTCGGCACCGGACACGCGCCCTCGCATCGCGATCATTACGCGCTCCATCGACCGCTCCGGCACCTCCGGGAGCGGCCACCACCTCCGGGAGATGATTCGCCATTTGCTTCCGCAGGCCGACGACCTGGACATCCACCTGGCCCACTACCAGGACTCCGAGGAGGAGATCTACCGCTGGGCGCCGGAGCTCAAACTGCCCGCCAACCCCGTCCGCGCCGCCGCCGTCCTCAACCGCGGCGAGTTTGATGTCGTCCACTTCTCACCGCTCACCATCGTCTCTCCAATCCACGGCCTCCGGGCGGCAAAAGTGGCCACAATCCACAGCGCCGAACCGATGCTGCTGCCTGAGGCGTATAGTTGGATTAAACGGGTGCATTCCCGCTACGTGATACCCCACTACGCCCGCCGCCTGGACGCCTTGGTTACCGTCTCGGAAACGAGCAAAGCGTGGTTTGCCGAGCACTACCGCGTGCCCGCCGAGCAGATTCACGTGACGTACAACGCCTGCGCCCCGGCCTACCGTGTTCTCAGCCGGGAAGAGCGCGCCACGCCGCACCCTGAGGACCCGGCGATTCCCGGTCCGTACATCGTTCACGTGAGTCGGTTCTCTGAACGGAAGAATCCCTGGACGATGCTGGAGGCGTTCGCACGGTTAATCGAACGCCGGGCGCACAAGGCTACCGAAGACCGCTCATCGGGGCCAGGGCAAGACAGATCCGAGGCGGCCGCGAGCGCGGCGTCGGGCCCGCCGACCTCAGGCCCCCTCACCCTGGTTCTCGCCGGAAAAGGGTGGGATGGCGCCGCCGTATGGGAGCGCGCTCGCGCCCTGGGTATCTCCGATCGCCTGGTGACGCCGGGATTTGTCAGTGAGGAGACGGTGGTGCGCCTGCTAAACGGCGCGGAGCTTTTTTGGTTTCCTTCTCTGAGCGAGGGCTTCGGCATGCCAAACGTGGAGGCGATGCGGTGCGGGTGCCCGGTGGTAACCACCGCCGTATTTGCGATCCCCGAGATCGTCGGGGATGCCGCCGTTGTCCTGGATGATCCCCACGACGCCCACGCGCTGGCAGACGCAAGCGACGAGATCATTAACGACCGCTCCCGCCGGGAGGCCCTGATCCGCGCCGGCCTCGAGTGGAGCGAGCGCTACTCGTGGGAGGGCAGCGCCCGGATCCTGGCCAACGTCTACCGACGGTTGACCGGCGTTCCGGAACGGTAAGCGCGCCTTCCGCAGCGACCGTTCCACCAGCAGCTCGTCACCCCGCCGCCGGCCCCCGGCGATAGAGGAAATCGGTAAACGCCAGGTCCGAGGGGGCGTCGATTTCCATCCAGCCGTTGCGAATGAAAACGGCGTGGAGCGGCATGAGGTTGTCGGCGATGAGCTGCAGGAAGCTGGTCATATACATATTGGGGTAGTCCTTGCCGTCGTAGACCGCGTCCCGATCCAGCCCGTGGTAGAAGGGGCGAATCCGCTGCAGCGCCTCCCGGGAGAACTTCATGAGTCCAATGTACTGGCCTTGCACCTCGTCGAGGCTCTTCGGCTTCTTGCCCAACTCGATAATCGTGTCGTCATCGCGGAGTTTCATCGTCTCGGCATCGATCAGGGGATCCTCCTGCCGGGCGGCCCAGTAGCGCTGCCACTCCCGGTCCACCACTACCCCCACCGGATGGGGATCGTCGATTAGCGCCTGTAACACGTCCGGCTGGTACACGATGTCTCCGTACGCCACGATCAGGTCATCGTCCATGATCTCCTCAGCGCAGAAGAGCGTCGCCACCATGTTGGTGCTGTCGTAGTCGGGATTGTAATGCTTGGTGACGCCGGGGTAGTCGATCGCGTCTTCCCGGTAGCCGGTGGCCACGTGCAGATCGGTAAGTCCCACCTCCCGGGCGGTGGCGAGCTGGCGCTCCAGCAAGGGCGTTCCCTCCAAGGGCACCATGCACTTGGGAATATTGTCGGTAAGCGGTCTCAGGCGGGTTCCCTGCCCGGCAGCCAGTACGATCAGTTTCATGGTATCTATCTCCTTGTTGCAGCAGCGGGTTGTTGCCGCGCCGGTGCCACCTTATCGCTGGAGCTCACCGGCGAGAAAACTCGCCAGCAGGCGTCGGTCGTAGTCGCGATCTTGTCGTTCTGGATGCCATTGCACGGCAGCCACGGGTTCGGTTGGATGGTACAGTGCCTCAATCAGACCGTCGGTGCTGTGGGCCAGGACGCGTAGGTCTCGCGAAAGATCGGCACCCCGGACCGCCTGATTGTGGTAGCTGTTGCACGTCTCGTCGGAAAGCAGCGCGTGCTCCGAGGTGAGGTGGTGCTCGGTGGCTACGTGCCCCTCCACCCGCTGGGTAAGGCGCCCTCCGAAGTACACATTTATCGTATGCAGGCCGCGACACACGCCCCACACGGGAATTCCCCGCTCAAGGGCGCCTGCGATGAGGGCGAACTCCGTGCGGTCCCGCTCGGGGTATACCTGACTCACCCCCGGTGCACCACGGTACAACTCGGGATCCACGTTATTTCCACCGGTAAGAACCACCAACTCCACCCCGGGGAGATCGAGATACGGCTCCGCGTTGCCGGTGGCGGCGGGCACCGGGATCACCGTCCAGGCAGGCAACGCGCCGGTGGTATCAGCTCCCGCGTCAGGTGCCACACTCGCGTCTCCGCCGGCGGCCCCGCCCGTCTCAAACCAGTGGACGTAGTTGTGTGCCAACGCCGAGCGCGGTTCCACGTAGCTCGCTTCTTCGGTAACTCGGGTGGAAATCAGTACCAGCGGTCGCCGCGCGTCACTCATCGAATCACCTCTATGCTCCGGCCTCCGCAGTCCAACCGGACCAGGTGGGCCTTTTCTAGTCGCTCAAAGATCGCCTCGCCGCAGCCGATCGCCGCGGGAATCTCGAACTCCGCACAGCGAATCGCCATATGGCTATTGGCGCCACCAAATTTGGTGACCAGCGCGGCGATTTCGTGGCTGAAGATCCAGTCGAACCCGGGATCGGCGTTCTCAATCAAAACGATCGCCCCGGCGATTTCCGGATCCACTCCGTGGACCGGTCGCGGCGTGCCCTGGGCCACCCGCTGCGTGACGAAGTTAGGGCTTTCATCGGCGATCGTAAAGCACTCGATATCGCCGACCGCCGAGATCACCGGGGGCATCCGAATCGCCGTGGTCACCAGGTGGCGGCGACGGCGACGGTCCACCGAGGCGCGCCAGACGGACGCCAGCCCCGCCGGGCGACTGTGACCGCTCAGCGCCAGGACCTCCTCCACGGTAAGAAAACTCGCCTCGTCTCGAGTGAGACCCTCGCCGGCAGCGATGCGCGCGATCACGTCGATCGCCACGCTCAGGTTGCGGGTAAAGGCAAATTTCCCCGCCTCGCGACCCTGTACGGCGGAACGAATGAAAGCAAGGAGCTCTCGCGCGGTGATCGGTGATCGATCGGCAGAATCAGCCATATCGTCGTGAGCCGACTCGGAACCTAAACCCTCCGGAGCGCGCGCCCCCCCGCTGTACCGGAATCCTGCCGCAGCCAACTCCCGATTGATGAGGCGCTCCTCCTCCGCCGTGAGTTCAAAGGTGGGTAGCGCCTCCGGCTCCGGTCGGTGATCCAGATCCACATACTGGTCAAACGCCTCGTGATAGGCGGGGCTGGTGATGTCGTAGGTGCCGGGACGAAGATGTCCATAGCGGGCAATGAGTTCCTCCCGGTCACACATAGCCAGATCGCGGACAAACTCCTTGGCCACCGTCTCAATCGACGCCAGAAACTCGTTGACGCGCCCCTGCGACAGGAGGCCCCGGGCCACCAGGGAGCGCAGCTGGATTACCCCCACAAAGGCGAAGCGCGCCAGGTTGCTGAACGGCAGCGTCCCGTACTCCCGGCAATCGTCCAACAGCACGGCCAACGCCGCAGCGGGGGCGATCTCCTCGCGCGCCAACGCCTCGAGCACCGCCTCCCGGCGCAGATCGAGCCGCCGCAGGCGCTCCAGCTCCCCGGCAACACTGATCCCGTCGCCGGCGATGATTCGCACCGTGAGATCGCGATAGGCGTCGTGCAACGCCTCGCGTTCGACCTCGCCAAACCCGGCAGTCTCCATGATATGCGCCAGCCGGGAATCGAAATCCAGATCGTAGGCGGTGGGCATGACCTCGAACTCCACCTTGTCGTGCAGGTGGGGATGACTCGCGAGATGCTCCACTGCGGCCTCCACCAGGGGATCGGCGATTTCATTGGGGAGTGCAGCCGGGGTGAAACTGGAAAAGCTCATGCGGATGTCTACATACGGCTTTCCGGCAAGATCTACGATTCCCGGCCGCGGCCTGGTACGCCGGTAGCCGCACTCCTCTCGACTGCGTCCCCAGATCTCGTCGGTGATCACATGGCGGTACAGACTGAACGCCAGCGGTCGCGGATTGAGCCCCACGATCTCCGCCGGATTCCAGTCCGGCATGACGCCCCAGGCGGTACGCCCCCCGGCCAAGGTGGTTCGGTCGCGGGCGTCGGCATCGAGAAAGCGCGCCACGTGGGCCAACTCGTGCCCCACGTCCGCCGCCGATACCCGCAGTTGATCCTTGTG
>JBMCMH010000175.1:0-4724 GCA_048614515.1 Alkalispirochaeta sp.
TCTCAATGGTCGCGGTGCTGCCACCCCCGACGTAGATCGACCCGCCCGGCAGCAGGCTCGCCGTTCGCGGTTCGCCGTTACGGAGCGTGAGGTTTGAAATGGTCAGCGTGTAGGGCCCACCCGGCATATGGGTGAAGTGACGCTGAGCGCCCTCGGTGGTAATGACGACGGACGTGTTAATCCCGTTTATGATGATATCCTTGTCTATCTCTATCCCCCGACGGTCGCCGGTCAGGGTTATGGTCATGTCCTCGAGAAAGCGGATCTCTTCACCCGGCTCGGCATCCGCGACAGCCTGCCGCAACGAGCCGGGGCCACTGTCGGCACTGGAGGTCACCAGCGGCCCATCGTAGTCGGCGTTACCCCCGGAATCGCCATCGCCCTCATCGGTATAGCCGCTGCCGTCATCGTCATCGCCGGTGCCGGTTTCGCCGGTGTCGCCGGGTGTCGCGCCATTGTCATCTTCACCGTTTTCGTCGGCAGTGGGGTCGTTGTCACTGGAGCCGCCGGTTGGATTTGGGCAGCCGGTCAGAATCAAAAGTGTCGCCGTAAGGATCCCCAGCATGAGCATGGTCCGTCGATTCATCGTTCTGCCGCTCCCATATCTACCGTGCCTCCCTGGATACGCGCTTCACCACCATAGGCGGGCTCATCACCGGTCACTGCCGCATTGTCGCCGGCGTCGATTCCCGGTGAGCCAAGAACAAGACGCATATCTCCCCAGTCGTCGTCATCGTCACCCCATTGCCCGTTCGGTCCCGGCCCCGGCTCACGAAGGAATTCCGCCGGGGAATCGATGTTTCCGGTACCGCTCATCGGGTTGCCGGACCAGTCGCGGGCCCCCAGTGTGTAGGTTATGCTTGACGCCGACCCCTTGATTTCTAAGCGGGTTCCCGCCGAGGCGGCAGAGTTTTGGAGGTCGCCCGACACGTGGGAGTACTCGTTAATGAAGCTCACGCCTACAAGATCGACGCTACCGAGCGGCCCGCTCCCGCCACCGCCGATCGATATCGCCGTGGGAACAAAGGCGTTTGGCGCGCGGTTGTTCGCGAACACGCTGTTCATGACCGTGACATCCGCGCCGGCCAGCACATCAATAGCCCCTCCCGCACCGTCGGCGTCGTTTTCCGTGAACAGTGAGCCGCGGATCGTCATTGCACCCTCAGCGCGAATTGCGCCTCCCTGGCGCTTCCATCCGGACGACAGTGTCTCGTTTTGAGCAAAGAGCGAATTGATGATGGTCGTGCTCGTGCCCGAAGCGGCCCATATCGCGCCGCCACCGTCCGCCCCACTCGGACTGTTGGCTCCCTCCGAAAAGTTGCCGACAAATCGACTGTCCCGCACCGTTAGCGTCCCCGACACGTTGGCGATCGCCCCGCCGCTTCCGTCGGCGCGATTACCGGTGAAGAGGCTGTCGCGCACGGTCACCGCACCGCCGTCGTTGTAGATCGCCCCGCCGGCGTAGTCGCTCTCCAGTGAACTGGTCGGGCGATTGTTCTCGAAGTGTACGTTCTCCACGGTGACGTCGGCACCGGCTCCGACAAAGATCGCGCCGCCCCCCGGCTCATCTCCGCTTGAGCCGCCGGGGCCTCCGTCACGGATGCGGAGATTTCGAATAGTGACAGTCTGGTTCTCGGCAATCACGAACCCGCGCGCCCCTAATCCCGGGTAGATCGCGACCTCGAGACTACCGCCGTCGATCACGATGTCGCTGGAGACCGCGTACTCAAAGGGGATTCGGCCATTGGGTGGCGCGATTGCCCCCGAATAGATCTCGTAGTTACCGCCGAATGTGATGGTCCAGCCGTCCTGAGCGGCACCGATCGCCTCCAACAGGCTGCCCGTGTCGCGACCGTTATTCACAACAACGCGCCCGGGAATGACCTCGTACGTCTGGGTACGCTCCGCGCTCGGTGGAAACCCGCCGCCGGTCGCCGCCGCGCGGATCGTGTACGTGGTTGCCTCGGTGTCCGTTGTGAACAGCTGAATCCCCTGCGTAGGGTCATACGTCTGAGCCGTGCCGGTCGGATTACCACCACCGTCCAGCGGTGGCGTATCGTCGGTGGTATAGTGAATCGTTGTGCCGGGGCTGCTCTCAAGCCACCAACGCCGGCCGTTCACCCACGGTTGGGGTGGCTCAATGATCGTCGGCGTCGCTGCCGGAGCATATGCGATGGTAAAGGTGCCTTCGGCGATCTCACTGTCGTCCAGCCCGGGCGCCACCGCGAATGCCCTGATCGTCATCGTGGTCGTGTTGCCCGCAACCACGATCGGCGAGTCGGGATCAAAGGCGGAAGAGGCGGTTGTCGGGTCAGTATCGTCGGTGGTGTAGTAGATCGTCGCGCTCGGGGTGGTGGTACTGATTGTGACGCTGGTGTCCGACTCATAGATCCCCGCTGCCGGATCGAACTGGGGCGTGGATACCCTCCCGTAGTCGACGACGTATGTCGCCTCGGCAACCGCGCTCGGTTCAAAGCCGGAGGCAACCGCAATAGCCCGAATCGTCACTTCACTGCCGTCACCGGCTACCGCGATCGGTGAAGACGGGTCGAACGAGAGGGAGCTCGTCGTTGGTGTTGAGCCGTCGAGGGTGTAGTAGATCGTTGCGCCGGCGGTTTCGCTGGCCAATGTTACTTCGATGTCGTTTGAGAACGTGCCACTCCCGGGAGTGAACACCGGAAGGACGGTCGCCTGAGACGTACCACCGGCGCCTTCTTCACCGTCATCCTCTATACTCACCTCGGGCTCGCTCCCGGAACTCGCAACCGGATTCTGACACCCAACGAATACAAACAAGCAGGTAAGTATCAATCCCAAAACCAATCCGATTCCGCGACCGTTCCCGTTCACTTCGATCCTCCTTGCCCTCGAGGTACAGGATACGGGTGGAGCCGACGACTTTCATGATGTAGATAGTCACCTTTGGTGGTAACTTTCGTCACAACGTCCCGGTAATCGGGATCATAGTGTATATTCAGGGGTAGGATGGGGGTTAGACAGGATCGATATCACGCGACGGTACTTCTGGCGGGCGTACTCGTCGCGGTATGCGTCGCGTCCGCCCCTACCCAGGAGGTTCAACCGGGTGAGCCATCCAATCGCCCAGGGGTCATCGATTTCCGTACTCATACCTTTCCGGGCGACGGTATCGTTGAGCTCAACGGTGAGTGGCTGATCTTCTGGAATCAGCTCGTTCCGGTGGACCAGCTTGCCGGGGAGCCTATTGACGCCGTGCGCACCCGTTCCGATGGTCCGTTCCGCATGCCGCACACCTGGAACGGGTGGTCTTACAACGGTCGGCCGGTGGGAGGCCACGGGTACGCCACGTTCGTTGCCGACGTTCTGCTGCCGGATGATCTGGAAGAGGCCGCGCTGTGGATTCCTAACGCGTCCACCGCGTATGCCCTGTGGGCCGATGGGGAACTGGTAGCACGGAGTGGTACCCCCGGAACCGACATAGACTCATCTATCCCCCGATACATATTACAAACGACGGAGATTTCCCCGAAAGATGGCCCGACGAGACTGGTCCTGCACGTGTCGAATTTTCATCACCGCCGGGGCGGCATGTGGAAGGCGATCAAGCTGGGAACACCCGCGCAGATTCAAACACTGGATGTAAATGAAACCGCGTATGACCTGTTACTCCTCGGCAGTTTCTTCGCGCTGGGACTCTTCAATCTGTTTCTGTACTACAACCAAAAAACGCTGATCCGGGAGTCCTCGGATACCCCCATGGCTGCCATCGCCTCAGTGCCACTGCTCCTGGCAGTGACGTTCTTCGCCCTCACCGTCCGGGTTATCGTTACCGGTCAGATCATGCTCACGCAACTTCTCCCCTCGTTTCCCTGGGCGTTCCAGCTTCGCCTGGAGTATGTGTCGGCTATGGTGGTCTTCGCGTTGTTCTCCCTGATTGCATCTCGGGCCTATGAGAATGTCGTTCCGAAGATCGTTATCCGAGGAATCCTGGTATTCGTGCTGGCTAATGCGACGGTGGCGCTCCTGTTCCCGGTGAACGTGTACTCCCGGGTGGTCACCAGCTACAACATTATCAAGAGCGTCGTCCTGATGGGTATGACGATACGGTTTGTCGTGTACACCATCCGGGGACATCGGGATGGATGGCCCATGGTGGGGGCGATTGTCATTTTCTTGATGATCACGCTCGGTGAAACGCTCCACTATCGGGAGGTTGTCCTCTCCCGGGACTTCGCTCCCGTGGGATTTCTGGTATCAATATTCTTCAGTGACCCTCAAACGGAAACAATGGCCTACATCGTATCCACCATGGGGACGCTGGTTCTAATCCTCATTATTTTCAACTGGTTTGCCGTTCGGGTTTCCCTGGCGTTTCTTGGAGTTCGTCCGGCCGGCGCGGAGCTGAACTGGGAGTCTCTGGCGGAGCGCTACGGTGTTTCATCCCGGGAAATGGAAATAATCCGGCAGGTGGCCCTCGGCAAGAGCAACAAAGAGATCGGCGCATCCTTGCACATATCAGAAGGCACCGTGAAGAACCATCTCTACCGAATCATGAAGAAGACAGGAACGGGTAACCGGACCGAGATCGTCGCTCGCCTAAAAGGAACCGGGGAGTAGGGCATTCCGTGGGCCCCGCCCTGCGTGGGGCACGCTCACGGCGCCACCGCCCCCGCGGTCACGCTACCCGTAGTACCGCTCCACCGCCTCCCGGGCCCACGCGTCCAGATAGCCGAGCTCCCAAACCA
>JBMCMH010000176.1:0-4681 GCA_048614515.1 Alkalispirochaeta sp.
GAGTCCCGCACCGCAAACTCCACGTCGAGGCTGGAATAGCCGGTGCGCGCCTCGATCTCCCGGAGCGCGGTCACTACCGCCGTCAAGGCCGGATCGGAGGGCACTGCGTCTCCATGCTTGTGTACGATGACGCTGCGATGGTCGGTTCCAGCGCCGGAGGTAATCGATTCCGTCGAACCGGAGGTGTCGTAGTTGATGATGTAGTAGGGAGCGCTGGTTTCCAGGTCGGCGGTAAACGCCACGCCGCTGAGCATGACGCCGGCAAGCATCGGCTGGATCAGGACCTGGTTTTCCGGGTCCGGCGCAGCGCGGTGTTTTGCCTCGTCGCCGGGTTCTGCCGCACTACTCCGTTGTGACTCGCCGCTGTGTTTCGCCTCGCCGCCGTGTTTCGCCTGGTCGCCGCCTTTGGCGTAGCTCGTGCACACCGCCTCGATCGCCTCCCGGAGCGCGGCGCGGTCGGCGGTGGGAACGTTGAGCACGCTGTGGTAGTTGCCCGCCAGGGAGGAGTGCTCGGTGTCCTCGTTGAGGGCGCTGGAGCGGACCACTACCGCGGAATCGGGAAACTCCGCCGTGATCCGCGTTAGCGCACTCTCCGGCTCCGCCAGCCACTCTCCAACGCGGAGCGTGTACTGCGGCAGGATGCGCGCCGATTGTAGCCGCCGGCGCAGGCGCTCCAACGTTTCCGCCTTGGTACCAAACCGAAAGCGCGCCAGGTCCTGTTCACTGTCGAGCTCCGCCCAGGCTCCTTCAAAATCAACGACCTGCGATGCGCCGCCGGGGAGCTCCGTCGAGAGGGCGGTAATGAGGCGATCGATCCCGGCTGCGGTGTCGTCGGCGAGGATCGTATCGGCAAGCGTCAGGGCGCGCTGCACGCTTCCGGCGCGGAGGGCGAAGAGACCGGCAAACTCACCGGTCAGCGACCACTGACCGGTGGGAAGGCGCTCCCGCGTAACCCGGATGCGGCCATCGCCGGCGCGGTACAGTTTCTCCGCCTCGTCGCGAAGTTCCGCCGTCCGCCCTTCGTAGCGGGTGGCCCAACTGGAATCGGTGGCCACCACCAGCTCCCCATGGGCCGCGGCGAGCTGCGCGGTGCGATCCGGGTCAAACACGACATCACTGTACGCCACCAGCACGTCCTGCGTGAGTTCACCCTGCGCCTGCACCAGCGATGCCAGGCTTCCGGACCGCTGCCATTGCGGGTTGTAGTAGTATTTGAACTGGGGGTACGCCTGCATGATCGAGAGGATCTGATAGCCGCCGACCACCGCCACCTGGTCACATCCCGCGGCGCGACCGGCGGCAACGATCCGATCGAGAATGGTAGAACTCTCGTCGAAGCGGGCCAGGCACTTCGGCGGAGGTTCGCTATAGGCATCGGTGGTATTGGAGGCTCCGGCGGCCAACACGATCAGCTTCATGGATGAGCTGGAGTATAGTGGAGGCTGAGGGAATTGTCAGGGATGGAAGGCCCTCGTCGCGCCATGGTACTATACCGAACACATTTTACCCTTCCGGAGGTTGCTGCATGCTTCCCAATCTTCGCGTTCGCGGCCGAGCCGCGGCGCTATTTCTCATAGCCGTGATAGTCACGACAGTCGTCGTCGCCCCGGCATCGGTTTCGGCGCAGGTCAGTGCCGACCCCCTGGATCCGTTGTATGAGTGGTTTGACACGTGGGAAGGCCGCGGGTATCTCGGGCACATGCCGGTATTTCGACCCTACCCGGAACACGTGATAGTGGAGGCGTTGGAGCGCGTGGCTCGCGTGGGCGATGAAGAATCGCAGGTGGTAGCGCGCGAATGGCTGGAGCGATTGGACGGCTCCCTGGACACGGAGATTCGCGCGATAGCCGAGGCGCGGACGCAGGATGGTGAGCTGTTTCACCTCAAGGGAGCGGCGGAAGTGGTACTTCACGGCCGCTTGGGCGAGAACGTCACCGCGGCGGGAAGCGTCGCCGGGGTCATTCTCGATGTGGAGGATGGAGAGCTCTTGCCTTACGGCGATCGCACCGACTGGGACGTTACCGACGACTGGTCGACGATCCCGTTTCCCGGCGGCCGCGATGTGGCGGCGCTCAATCAGGTGAACTCTTCATTTGCGTGGGGCTCGGATTCGCTCTATGTGCACGCGGGGATCATGCGGCGGTCCTTCGGCCCATTTCATGGCGACAGTATCGTGTGGAGTCCGTATGCGTTTCAGTCGCCGGGATTCGTAGCCCACTGGGACGCCGGTGATTTTCGCTTCTCCGCGGGACTGTTCTCGCTCTCGGCGACGCAACTCTACCGGGATCGGGATCCCTTCAACGCTTCTTCGGCAAACACCGATGTGATCGCGGAGGCAGATGTCGCGGGCGCCGAGTTTCTCTACGACCCTCAGGAGCATCCCGGTAAGTGGGTGTTTCTACAGGATTTCCGGTGGCAGGCGCGGCCGTGGTTGGATGTGGCGTTCTTTGAGTCGGTCACGTGGGGACCGCGGTTTGAGCTGGCCTACCTGACACCACTGAAATGGGCGTTTAACGCCCAGGGAAACGTAGGATTTGCCGACAGTTCCAAGATGGGGCTCAGCGCGGTGGTCCGCCCGCGCCGCGACCTTCAGCTGCCGTTCGTACTCTACGTGGACGACGCCAGTTTTAACGACCTGGTGCGCCTCAACTTTGATACCAAACTGAAGTTGGGACTGCATACCGGGGCGGTCTGGACACCGGAGCATCCGCTGGTCCATCGCGTCAAACTCGACTACCTGGCGCTGCTCCCCTACATGTACACCCACGACGGGGACGGCGGCGTCTACGCGCCGCAGCCTAACTACACAAACTACACGCACCAGGGCAGCAGCCTGGGACCGGGCCTGGAGCCCAACTCCGATCGTCTCCGTCTACAGACCACGTTCCGCCCGGCACCGCGGCTGAGAACCACGCTCTACGGTCACATGCTCCGCCACGCCAACGCCTCGGAAGGCGTGGAGAATCTCGGCCTCGCCGGACACGACGGCACCATTACCGACGACGGGCGCTACTACCACTTCTACGTGGAGCAGCCGAGCGAGGGCGCAGACGAGAATGTGCCACAAGAGATCTACATCGAGACGGGCCGCCTCTCCTTTCAGGATGAGTTGCGGTTTATGACCCAGGAACACATCGAGACGGTGTTCCAGACGGGGCTGGACGTGGCGTACACGGTGCCCCTGTCCGGCCGCCTCGCGATAACGCTGGAGGCGGGCTACGAGTTTGAGTACATCCGCGATCCGATTTCCTGGGAAGCCACCGGCGATACCGCTCCCGGCTTCAAGCGGGAGGAAGACCATCCCGATCCGCCGGAGGTTGTGGTATATGACGTGGTCAGCGGTGACGACGAGATTAACCACTACGGCAGTCTGCGCTTTATTTTCAGCTACTGATCGCGGAGATTCGGAGGGAAGATATGCCTGACGCGCAGCAGCCGATCCCCATCCTCCACGTCATCACCCGCCTCGCCAACGGCGGGGCGGCGGAAAATACGATCTACACCGTAAACGGCCTCGACCGCTCCCGGTGGGCGGTGGACCTGGCGATCGGCGGACACCCCGGGGCGGACGAGGACGATCAGGTGGAGAAACTGGCGATCGCCGCGGACGTCACCGTCCACCGCATTCCGTCCCTCGTGCGAAATCCCGGTCCCGGTGAGCTCCGCGCCCTGGGCGACCTGCGGCGGCTGATTCGCGCCGGGGGCTACCGCATCGTGCATACCCACGGTGCCAAGGCGGGGATCCTGGGCCGCATGGCGGCGCGGAAAGAAGGCGTCCCGGTGATTATTAACGGGATTCACGGCCACACCTTCTCTCCCCAGATGAATCCCGTGGCGCGGGTCGTCTACCGGGGTATCGAGAAGCGTGTTGCACGCTCCACCACCCACTTTGTGTCCGTCGGGGACGACCTGAGACAGCAGTATCTCGCCGCCGGGGTGGGCGCGCCGGAGCGTTTCTCCGTCATCCACAGTGGGATGGAACTGGAGCGCTTTATCACCGCCGGCCGGATGGAGGAGACGCGGCGCGCCGCGATCCGCGCGGAACTGGGAATACCGACAGAGGCGGTGGTGTACGCCAACATCTCCCGGATGGAGCCGCGCAAGGGCCACCGCTACTTTCTCGAGGCGGCGGCGCGGTTGGTGAGCGATCCCGCGGCCGCGGGGAGACGCGCACCGATCGGCCCGCCGGCGGGAAACGCCTCGGGTGCAGCGGTGAGCGACGGCAGAGACCCCTGGTTCGTCATTGTGGGAGATGGTCCGGAAGAAGCTGCCCTCCGGCGGCAGGCAGAGGAGCTGGGGATTAGCGAGCGGGTGGTGTTTACCGGATATCGGGGTGATGTGGAGAACATGTTCGCTCTGGCGGATGTGATCGTGCTGACCTCGCTGTGGGAGGGGTTGCCACGGGTGCTGGTGCAGGCCGCGGCCACCGGACGCCCGGCGATTTCCTTCGCCTGTGACGGCGCCGGCGAGGTGATCGAAGACGAGGTAAACGGCTGGGTGGTGCCGATGCGGGATGTGGCGGCGGTAACGGACCGCATGGCGCGGCTTCTCGCGGCTCCGGAACTCCGGCGGCAGATGGGCGAAGCCGGCCGAGCCAAGGTCAACGATACCTGGACGGTGGAGGCGATGGTGGAGCAGATCGACGAGTTGTACCGGAGGCTGCTGGAGTCCTGAGAGCGGG
>JBMCMH010000177.1:0-4677 GCA_048614515.1 Alkalispirochaeta sp.
CCTGCCATCGTGCGACCATCCCTTGCCCCGAGCTCGGCACCGGTGTAGGCTGACCGTACTCATGACCACCCGATCACTCTTTGCTCCCGGGCCGGGGCGGCTGCTGTTGATAGCCGCATCCACGGCGATGTTTGCCTTGGGCGCCGCCTCGGCGCTCTATGGACCATTCTTCCCGTACTTTGCGGAGTCGCTGGATCTCTCGCCGTCCAAGCTGGGTCTTTTGCCGGGGCTGCACTTCGCCGGGGCCACCGTGGGGGTGCTCACCGGGGGCATGGTGGCGCGGCGTATCGGCTATCGCCGCGTCTTGCTTGCGGGCTCCGTTACCTTGGCGCTTGGCTACGGGGCGGTGGCGGTGGCCGGCACGTGGCCGCTCTTGCAGGCGGGAGCCGCGTTTCTGGGCCTCGGGTTCGGGCTCCTGGTAAACGTGAACATCCTGGTGGACGAGGCCTTTGGGGATATGGGCGCCGCCGCGCTGCAGCTGGTGAATGCGCTCTTCAGCGTCGGGGCGATCGCCGCGCCGCTGCTGGCGATCTTCTCGTTACAGTTTGGCGGCCAGGCGGTGGCGTTTGGGATCGGGGCGGTCCTGGCGGTAATCTTACTGGGTATGCTTATTTACGGCGGCACTTCGGCGGATGATCTCCGGCAGCGCCGTCGGGCGGATGAGGTCGAACTGACGTACGATGTCGCGGCGCCGTCCTATTCAGCCGCGGCCAAGGTCGGCCACCGCCGAGCGCTGATCGTGCCCACCGCGCTCTTTCTGCCGCTGTACCTGCTCTTTCCCGGCACCGAGGCTTCCTTTGCCAACTGGATGCCCACGCACCTCTTCTCCTTGCTGCCGGCGGCGGTGGCCTCCACGGTGGTCTCCGGCTACTGGGTGACGTTTACCGCCGGGCGCCTTTTGGCGGTACCGATTAGCATGCGTATTCGTCCCGGGACCCTGGTGGGCGGCGCTATTCTCCTATCGCTCGTTGCCACCATCGCCGCCACGTTCGACCCGCTGGCGCCGGCGGCCTATCTCGTGGCGGGCCTCGCCATGGGGCCGGTCTTCCCCGGCGGGCTGAGCTGGCTCCGCCGGCGCTACCCGGAACGAGCCGGAGAAGTGGGCAGCATCATTATCGCCGCCGGCGGCATCGGCGGCATGATCATCCCCCCGATGATCGGCTACATCGTAGAGGCCCGGGGTATTCCCGCCATCGCCGTGACCCTCTCCGTGCTACTGACCGGAGCCGTCCTGCTGGCGGCGATTATCGGGCGGGTGGGACATTCCGCTGGGGCGTCTCCGAAAAATTGACCTGACAAACTTAGTTTAGTAAACTAACAAGTATGAAGACGGTGAATACCCACCACGCGAAAACCCACCTTTCTCGGATCCTTGAAGAAGTGGAACACGGCGAAGTGTACATTATCAGCCGAAACGGCGTACCGGTGGCGGAACTGCGGGCGCGGCCCCGTGCGTCAAGGACTCGCGTCGATCCTATCCTATCGCAGATTACGGTCAACTTTGATCCGACTGAGGACTTGAGTGAGGACGAGTGGGGTGAGGTCGAGTGATTGTTTTAGACACCTGCGCGGTGCTGTGGCTTGCCGCCGGCTCCCCAAGACTGAGTGACGAGGTTCGGAGGCGCATCGACGCGGAGCCGGTGGTGGCGATCTCCTCGATCAGTGCATTTGAGATCGCCCTCAAGTATCGGGACGGAAAGTTGGCGCTGCCGTTTCCACCACGGGAGTGGTGGAAGCGCGTGCTTGATCACCATCGTCTCGATCTGTTGCAATTAGAACCGGAGATTCTGTTTACTGCCGTCAGCTTGCCGCCGGTGCATCGCGATCCGGCGGACCGCTTTATCATCGCGACCGCGATCATTCACGATGCCTCAGTGGTCACCGCGGACTCCCGTTTCTCGGATTACGGCGTCACGATTTTGTCCTGATACACCATTCACCCCATGGCGGTCGGACGGTATTCGCACGAACGCCCGTTTTCAGTATCCTCCTTCCCATATGGAAATCAGACAGCTTCGTGATCGCTTTCAATCCGCTCTGGTGCTCGAAAACCCCAGTCCGCGCCTCGATGAGGCCCTCCAGGAGCAGGGAATTTCGGTGGAACGACTGCCGGAAGCGGCGACGCAGGACCGGGAGCATGTGCTCCGACGGCTGCGGGAGGGACAGCACGACCTGCTCTTCAAGCGCAGTCGCTTTGTGGTGGACCGGGAGGTCCTCGATGCGTCGCCCAACCTGGCGGCGGTGATGCTGTGCTGCATCGGAGACGATTCGGTGGATAAGGCCGCCTGTGCGGAGCAGGGTGTGCTGGTGCTCAATGATCCGGTGAGCAACGGTCGTTCCGTGGCGGAGATGGTGATCGGCGAGATGATCTGTCTCGCCCGGCGCATCTTTGTGGCTCATGAGGCGGGGCGCGAGCACCTGTGGACCAAAGAGTCCACCGGTCGCTATGAGCTGCTTGGCCGCACGATTTCGGTAATCGGGCTGGGCAATATCGGGCGACAGGTGGCGCGCCTGGCGGAGAACTTCGGAATGCGGGTGGCGTTCTACGACCAATCCTCGGTGGCGGGGGAGGTGGGGCGCGCCTTCGGCTGGCATGAGTGTCGCAGCCTGGAGGAGGCGTTTCGTATCGGTGACGTGGTGTCGCTCCATCTTTCGGCGGAGGACTCCCAGGGGCAGCGCAACGAAGAGATTATCAATCTGGAGCATTTCCGATTACTCGGGGCGGATCGAGGGGACCTGACGCCGCGGGTCTTTATCAACGCCGCCCGAGGTTTCTTGTACGATCCGGAGGCGCTGCGGCAGGCGCTGGCAGACGGCGTGGTTCGGGCGGCGGCGGTTGACGTGTTTCCGGATGAGCCGGGGAGCAAGAGCGACGAGTGGCACAATCCCTACGCCGACGTCGCCTCGGTGACCACCACGCCCCATATCGGGGCGGCTACCGAGGAAGCGCAACCGCGCATCGCGCTCCACATGGCGGAGTCCGCGGAACTCCTCAATCTGCGCGGTACGGTACGGGATACCGTCTTCCGCCCCAAGCTCAGGATAGACCTGGATGCGGAACCGGGGGAGTGGGCGCTGGCGGTGGTGCATTCCGATACGCGGGGCACCAAGAAGGCGATCGCCGATGCGATTTATGAGGCCGGGGCCAACAACATCGATTCCACCCACCACGACTTTGCCCGGTATGGTATCGCCTACGACATCTCCGCCCTGGACCGACCGCTCACGCAGGAACAGCTGGAGCAGTTGGTGAGGAGCGCCCGGGAGCTCACCGGTGATGACCGCGCGATTCGCTCGATTCGACAGTTTCAGGTAAGCGGCAACCACCGCTGAGGAGTACACCATGGTAGAACTGCTGGAACAAACATTTGATGAATACCGTGACCGCCTGGAGACGAAGGCAGTCGTCCTGGACCGCGGCGCGATTGAGCGGAGTATGGAACCGTTGCAGCGGGAACTGGGGCAGGGTCTGTGGCTCGTTGTGTGTGATGAGCATACCTGGGCGGCCGCCGGTGAACGTACCGCCGCGGCGTTGGATGCCGCGGGGCAGAGCTGGACGCGGTGGGATGCGCCGCTTCCCCCGGACGGCGGCGAGCCCGTGTGCGATGAGGAAACGGTGGCCGCCTGCCGCGATGCGATTCAGGCCGCGGGCGCTGCGGCGGCATTGGCGATCGGCAGTGGCACGCTCAACGATGTGGCTAAGTTCGGCGCCTACAAGGCGGGCGTATACGCCGGGTGCATCGCCACTGCGCCCAGTATGAACGGATACACCTCCGGTATCGCCGCGGTGCTCTCCGACGGCGTCAAGACGACCCAACCGTGCACCCCGACCCGGGTGGTGGTGTGTGACGTGGAGGTGCTTGCCCACGCCCCGGCTCGCATGATCCAAAGTGGCATCGGGGATCTCGCCTCCAAGCCGGTTTCCAACGCCGACTGGATCGTGGCCAACCGCCTCACCGGCAGTACCCACTCCACCGAGGCTGCCAAGGTGATCGATGCCTCCTGGAAGCTCCTCGAGGGTGTCGCCCCGGGCCTTGCCACGCGGGACCTGGACGCGGTGGAGCGGCTGTCCGCTTCTCTCATTCTCTCCGGCTTTGCCATGACCGTGGCCGGCAACTCCGCTCCCGCTTCCGGCGGGGAGCATCTCATCAGCCACTACCTGGACATGGTGGCGGTGGCGGAAGGCAGTGAACACGATCTCCACGGCGTTCAGGTGGGAGTTGCCACCATCACCGCGGCGTTCTTCTACCAGAAACTGCTGGCGCTCCACCCGGACCAGATCGACGTCGACCGACTCACTGCCGCGCTTCCCCCGTGGAAAGATCACGAGGCGCTGATCCGAGAGCGCTTCGGTGCCCTCGCTCCGGCGGTATTGGACCACGCCCGGGCAGGCTATCCGGATCCAGAGACGCTCCGCAGGCGGCTTGAGTCCCTCAAAAAGCAGTGGCCGCAGATCACGGCCGATCTCCGCGCCACACTCCGAACCCCCGACGCGATCGAGGCGGAGCTGGCCTCCGCCGGTGGCCCGGTGCGCTACCAAGCGCTCGGCATCACCACGGAGCGAGCGTACCGGGCGATCGCCCACAGCCGGGACATCCGCTCGCGCTACACGATTCTCGATCTGGTTTGGGAGCTCGGCTATCTGGACGCGTGGGCCCGGGAGGCGGTGGAGCGGTA
>JBMCMH010000178.1:0-4649 GCA_048614515.1 Alkalispirochaeta sp.
CCCCCACAACCGCAGCGTGGAGGGGCTCCTCCGGCATGAGACCGCAGACCTCCGTGACTGCCGCGTCGGCGCCTCGCTCCGCGAGTACGGTGGCGGGACTCGGCGCCCCCGAATCATCGGTATACCGAAAGGCGGCGGCGATGATGCGGAGGATGTGGTCCGGGGAGATGTGGTGGCGGTCGCACAGAAGGGCCGCGCCCACCAGGCGGTCGGTGCGGCCCAGCTTGCGGCCGGGATCGCGACCGACTCGTCTGATCGTGTCTTGAAGCAGGGGATTGCCGTAGCGCACGAGAATATCCGCAAGAATCGCCTCGTTCTGCTCCCGGGTAATGTCATCGGGATACTCAGCCTCGAGGGCCCGAGAGATTTCCTCGGCGGCCCCGACGAAGATCTCCCGCAGATCGGGTGCCTCAAGGGTCTGGTGCACCCAGGTAAAGGAACACTCCGCTCCCAAATAGGCGAGCGACGCGTGGCACATGTTATAGAGAAAGAGCTTTCGGGCAACTTCAGCCGGGAAGTTGGTGCGGGGGGAGAGCTCGGGGAGGCTCGGGAGGGCGTTTCGGACCGCCCGCGCGTCGTACGGCAACGGCCGGTAGGCATCGGCAACCACCAGAAGCGGCCGCGCCACCCGCAGCTCCTGGGAGACAACAGGTACCATTCGGGCAACGGAGGTACCGACAAACCCAACACGATCTTCGATCCAGGTGACCGCGTCTGACCCGCGACTCCCGGCGGCGGCGACCACGGCCTCCCGAAGGTCACGCCCGGCGGTGAGCGTATTCTCGCAGAGAAAGATATCCACCCCACCGGCACCCCGCTCCCGGCGTGCCAGGAGTGCATCGGCGAGCGCGGGCGCGAGGCGCGGCAGGTTGGCGACACCGACGGCGGTTGAAAGCACATCCGCAGCAACCACCTCGGCGGTAAACGCCTCCTGATCCTGAATCTGCACCGCGCGGACGGGCCCGATTTCCATCTCCCGGGCCTCGCCGGCATGCGCGTCAAGAACCCGCAAAGGGTAGCTCCCCGCCTCATTCAGAGCCGCGACGATGGATTCCACGGCATCGGCAAACACAACCCGGTATCCCGCCTCGTGGAATAGTTGCGCCATGTACCCGCGACCAATATTGCCGGCACCGATCTGGAGCAGCTGCGGCTGCTCGCGCCGTCTCCCGGTCACGCTCATGACCGGCCCCCTGCTCCGGCGACGACGACGACTTCCTCCACCTCGTGTTGCAGTTCAGCGACGATATCGCCACCGAGCCGTTCATCCGAGATGAGGACGTCCATCTCGGCAAGTTCTCCGAACCGGGCCAGGGCGCGGCGATTGACCTTGCTGGAATCGACAAGCAAGACCCGGCGGCTACTGATCTCTATGATCGCCCGTTTAACGCTGGCCTCGTGGTAGTTGGGCGTCATCAGCCCGTACTCCCTGCTGAATCCGTTGGCACCCAGGAACGCAGTGGATGCCTGGAGGGAGCGGATCATGCGGAGCGTGTCGTCGCCAACCGCTCCTCCAGTGGAGGCCCGTACCATCCCTCCGGCCATGTACACGGTAAGGTTCGCTCGGCGAATCGCCCGGGCCGCGATTTCCACACTGTAGGTGATAAGCGTGACGTCCCGGGCTTCGATGTACTCCACCATGAGCGCGGTTGTCGTTCCGGCATCAACAACGATCGTCTCACCATCGCGCACGAGTTCCGCCGCTCTCCGCGCAATCGCCCGCTTCTCGGTGGACGCTTCCAGCGCCCGCTCGGCGAGAGTACTGTCGAGCGCAACCCTCTCCAGCATGATTCCGCCGTGCGTCCGCCGGATACCGTCGGTCCCGGAGAGCCGGTTGAAATCCCGCCGCACCGTATCCAACGAGACCTGATAGTCGTGCGCCACCTCTTCCACCGCGAGCGTCCCCTGTTCCCGCAGACGGCGACGAATCTCTTCAAGCCGCTCCTCCGCCAGCATTAGCCGCCCTCAACTCGTGGCGCCCGAGATAGCAGCAGCCGCTCCGCTTCCGCGTTCCATAGCCCATTGTGGCGAGCCACGATCTCCGCAAGTTCACCGTATAGCGGATCACCCTCCGCCCCCTCAGCCTGGGCGGCCAGATCGTCGAGCGCGATAAGCGGGATGTCCAAGTGAGTGTAGATCAGCTTCTTGCCGCCGGGAATTTTCGGCAGGTTGATCACTGTCTCGGGAACGACGCGGATACCGCCGATGTGCGTGATCATCGCGGACGGGTTGATGCGACCGGCTGCCATGAGTTCGATCGACTCGCGTAGGTCCTCGGTCCCGCCCCCGCTGGTACCCACCACGTGGTGTGCTGAGTAGTGCAGATCGTAGAGGTTCAGACTGCCGAAGATGTCCGTGCGGGACGGTCCTGCAAAGAAGTTGAGGCATCCGTCGTACCCGAGGAGATCTCGGCCCTGCTCAAATACGGCGGGAACGGGAGCGAACACGAACACATCGTCGAAGCCGTCGGGAGCAAACCGGCGGATCGCCGCGGCGGGGTCATCCTCGCCGGCGGTGTTGAGATAGTGTAGCTCTACGCCGTGCCGGGCAGCATCCGCGGGAGTGAGCAGGCGCTCAGCCCGCGCCAGGCGTTCGGCGTCGATGTCCGTTACCACCAGGAGCCGCGGACGCCGGTCCCGATGGATCGCGTAATCGATCGCCCCCATTCCCATCGGTCCCGCCGCTGCCAGCATCGCCATGGCCCCGCCCTCGCGGATATCCATCTGGTGCCGGTAGACGTACTTCTCCGTGTGGTACATCGCGTGGAAGGTACCCACGATCGTCGAGACCGGCTCAGCGAGAGATCCCATGTAGTAGCTATCACCGCCAAAGGGGAGGAGGCACCCGCGCTCCATCACCTCATTCGGCAGGATCATCGAGGTGGCGGTCCCGCCGGTGTACGGGTAGGAATACCCAGGGGCGCCGTGGCCGTCCATAAGTGGTGGGTAGTTAATCGCCGGCTGAATAATAAATCGTTGCCCCGGCTCAAACTGCCCGCGCCACTTGGCGCCGACCTCAACGATCTCACCGCACAGTTCGTGACCGACCATGACGGGATTGGTAGCGATGTCGGCGGGCACCCGTTTGTGATCACTCCCCTGGATCGCCGCCTTGTGGGTGGACATACAAATGCTGTCGGAGATCACGGTAGTGAGAATCTGGTCTTCCCCGATCGGTGGCAGGTCAATCGTCTCAACCCGGAGATCGTTCTTGCCGTGCAACCGAACCGCCACGCTTTTCATAGCGGAGTTCACCGATCCGCTCCCAATAGCGTCTCCAGGACGAGGAGCTCCTCTTGCTCGATATCCAGGGCCCCCGCCGCCGCGCGGCGTTCGGCAAAGAGGCGCACTTTTTCCTCCATGATGGAGATAACGCGGAGGCTGTTCTTCAGGTGCTGCAAACGGTTGGATGCCGGCTGCGGTCCGAGCGCTTTCACATCAAGCCCGACATACTCGCCGCGGGACCCGAAGTCGTTGTCCACGAGGACGCGGATCTGGTTAAACGCCTGTCGGAGATTCTCCGCACCGAACACCTTGTCCTGGTCGTAGCGCAAACTATTCTGATCATTGAGGTGGACTCCGAACAGGCGGCCGGCGGCTGCAGCGAACGCCATCTCCAACGCGGGATCGAGCCCCGCCAGCACCGCATGCGCCGACTCCACGAGTCCTCCCACCCGGTCCGGGGCGACCGTCAGGGACGACAGGGCGATGGCGTGGCCCATGGTCGGCGCAAAACTGCGGTCGATTGGCTCGTTGGGTTTGGGCTCAATAAAGATGCGAATATCCGGATCAGCCTCGAGAACTGCGTTGAGCCCCTCCACCAGATATCCCACGGAGGCAACGGGATCCTTGTTCTCGACGACAACGGTACCCTCGCGGGCAAACCAGAATCCCACCAGATCACACCCCATCTCCCGCGCCATCTCGACGCATCGAACCGACCGGTCCACGGCGGCCCGGCGAAGGGTGGGGTCGGGATTGGTGAGCGCGCCATTGCGGAGGCGGGGCGGGTCCCAGAGCCGGGGCGCTATAAACTCCGCCTTGAGGCCAAGGTCGTCGAGAAATGCTCTCATCTCCCGCGTCTCCCGCGAGATCTCGGCGGCGCTCTTCTCCTCGATATCCGGCACGATATCATCATCGTGAAACTGAATCGCGTCAAAGCCGAGGGGCGCCACCTGGCGGATCGTCTCGCGCGTGTCCAGCGCGTCCCGCACGGCGCCACCAAACATGTCGGTTCCATCGTGGACGTTCCACGGTCCCACGGAATAGCGAAATCTCTTACTCATCGTGTCCTCCTATCGGCTATTGTGTGGTGCTCGTAGGCACCGTCGGCGCGCACGAACCACTCCGTACTGTTCTCGAATGTCACCTCACTGCGGCGGGACGCGCTCCGGCGAAACTCGTTCATCGCCTGAAGTGACTGGACGCTGGAGACCGCATCCACAGTAGTTACCGCGTTGCGCCCGGCGACACACCCCGTCTCCGCCGCGTCCACCAGCGAGCCCCCCGCCAGCAACGCCGCGAGAAAGCCGGCGATTGCGGTGTCTCCGGCGCCGGTGGCGGAGACGATCGTCTCTGCCGGGTATGCGGGAACCAACAGCGCATCGATCGTGTCTGTCGGGTGCGGCGGGCGGGCCGAGTCGGAACGGT
>JBMCMH010000179.1:0-4607 GCA_048614515.1 Alkalispirochaeta sp.
GACGAACCGATCAAGTTCGGCGGTGTCTGGCCCCTCGGCGATATTACCGGTGACCAGGGCAGCAAAGCCGCGCAAATTGCAGTCGACGAGATCAACGCCGCCGGGGGACTTCTCGGTCGTCCGGTGGAGTTGGTTGTTATCGACAGCGAGTTCAGTCCCGAAAAAGGAGCCGCCGCTATCGAACGCCTGGCCACGGTGGAAGACGTCGATTTCTTCGTGGGTGGTATGGCCAGCAACGTGCATCTCGGGCAAGCCCCCGCGCTCAGGCGATACCAGAAGGTCACAATGTGGACCGGTGCGGCAAGTCACCTCGCCGAAGAGGCGATCGGTGAGAATCAGGACTGGTACTTTCACCTGCATCCGTGGGATTACAACCAGGGTGCCAGTTACGTTGAAGGGTGGAACGCCATCGCGGAACGTTACGCGGATATCGAAATTGAACGCTGGTTTCTCGCGTACGAAGAGGGTGCCTTCGGCAGCGCCTCCTTTGATGCCACGGTAGAGCTTTTCTCCGATATGGAAATCGAAGGCGAGTCCTTTAAATCAGCCGCCGCAGGCGGTGGTGACTACACTCCCGTTCTGGAGCGGGCCAAAGAGTACGACCCGGACGTCTTTATCTGGGCCGGATACGACGCCGATGCGCTACCGATGATGGAACAGGCCCGGGCGATCAATTTTGTACCTCCCCTCTTTGTCGGTGCTCCTCCGGGATGGCCCGCCGACTTCGGCGAGTCGGCCCTGGCCGAGGGCGTTACTCTCTACGGCATGTGGGCCCCGGCGCTCAACGACGTGAGCGAGGTGAGCCGACAGTTCTATGAAGGCTATGTCGATACGTACGATGAGGAGCCGGCTACCTACTTTGCGCCTCTCGGCTACACAGCGATCATGATTCTCGCCGAGGCTGTAGAGGCCGCCGGGACGACCGAAAAGGAAGCGGTCATCGAGGCGCTTCAGAACATCGCCTACGAATCACCTCTTGGTGAAACAATCAGCTTTTCACCGTCCAAGGTTATCTCCAACCAGGGAATTCGTCAGCAGAAGATTCTGCAATGGCAGGACGGGAAGCAGGAAGTCCTGTGGCCCTTCGAGTTCTCCACCGCGGAGCCTGACTACCCGTTCCCCGGGTGGAACGACCGGTAACGACGACGGCGGGCGTTACCGCCCGCCGCATTTTTTGGAGTCATGCACACATGAACAAGTTTAACCGTTTTCAGGTTGCCGTAGCGGCTGCCACCGGGATCGCTGTGCTGTTGATACTGTTCTGGCGCCCCACCGTCGTGGTGTACGGTTTGCAGAGAGCGGGACTCTACGCCTCGGTGGCGTTACCGATGGCGCTGGTTCTCGGTATTGTCCACATTGTCAACCTTGGCCACGGCGAAATGATGATGGTCGCCGCCTACATAACCTATGCCCTTGCGCGCGCAATCGGCATCGATCCGCTTATCGCGCTGTTTCCGACCGCCGGGGTGATGCTCATCCTGAGTGTGGTCCTGTACAAGACGACAATCGCCCATACTGTCAAGGGACCTGAACTCAACCAGTTGATCCTTACGTTCGGCATCGCGATGGTTCTTGGCCAGACGGTCAACCTCATCGCGACGTCGCAACCGCGGAAGATCAGTGTCGATTACGTCTCGTCGTCGCTGACAATAGGCGAGGTGAGTTTTGGTACCTATGATTTTGTCTTTGTCGCTCTGGCACTGGCGAGTCTCTTCGGACTCCTCTGGTTTCTGAAGAAGACACGAATCGGTAAAGCCGCCACTGCGGTGGGACAGAACCCCAGGGGTGCCCGGATTGTAGGTATCGATGTCCAGGGGACATACACGATCGTATTCACGATCTCCGCGGTGCTGCTTGGTATCGTCGGGTCGTTCTTTATGACCAAGTTTTCCATCTTTCCTACCGTCGGCGGCGCCTACACGATGCGCTCTTTTTCTCTGGTCGCGATGGCGGGTATCGGGAACCTCCCGATGGTGGTGATCAGCGCCGTCATTCTGGGTATCGCCGAGGCGGCGATCCAGGCGATCCCCGGCGGAGGGAGCTGGGCCCCCCTCATGTTTTTCGGACTGATCATATTCGCCATAATGATTCGATCCTTCCGGGAGTCCCGATCATGAGCAATCAACTCACACGAGAGTCCGGGCTCTCACCCCGGCTGGTACTGCTGGTGGCGATCGGTGCCGGTCTCATCCTGGCGATTCTACCGTTGTTGGCCGGCCCCTATCCGCAGACGATTGCGCGGACGGTGCTCATCTATATGATGCTTTCTTTGAGCTGGGATATGCTGGTACGCAGCGGTCAGCTCTCCTTCGGTATCGCCGGTTTCTTCGGACTTGGCGGGTACGTTGCAGCAATCGGTGCAAAATACCTGGGAATCCCCCCGGTTCTCACGATTCTGTTTGCCGCCCTCGTTGCAGCTCTTATTGCCGTTGGTATTGGCGCGGTCGTTCTTCGTCTGCGGGGTATGTACTTCGCAATCGTAACCCTTGCCCTGGCGGAAATCTTTCGAGTCATAGCACATAACTGGAAATCCCTTACCGACGGGCCAAACGGGATGCTCCTGCCGGAGGTGGCCTTCAACGGCGACTCGGTTGCGACGTACTTCATGATTCTTGTCCTGGCGGCACTGGTGATCGGCGCTTCGGAGTGGTTTCGCCACAGCAGAATCTATTACGCGATTACGGCGATCCGGAACGACGAAACGGTTGCGAAATCGAGTGGAATCAACATCTACCTCTACCTGCTGATCGTCTTCGCAATTACCAGCGGTATTCAGGGCGCCGTCGGTGCCGGGTATACCCAGTTGTTCGGGTTTGTCACGCCCGATAGTTCCTTTCACGTGAACTTCACCCTCATCCCCCTGGCGATGACGCTTCTGGGCGGCATGTACGGAACCTGGGGACCCGTGGTCGGATCGATCCTGCTCGGGGTTCTGGGAGAGTACCTCAAGCTGGTGATTCCCTACGGCCACCTGGTTGTCTACGGCCTCATTATCGTGTTCGTCCTGCTCTTTATGCCTCAGGGGATCGTGGGACTGATAAAGGCGCGGACCCGCCGAGGAGGTGACCGATGACCGGTCTTGAAACGCGAAACCTCACCCGCCGGTTTGGCGGTCTTATCGCGGTAAACAGCGTGGATTTCAGCTTGCGGCCGGGAGAGATCGTCGGGATCATCGGTCCCAACGGCGCCGGAAAAACGACGCTGATCAATCTGCTTGCAGGTATCTATCCGCCGTCCGAGGGGGAGATCCTCTTTAACGGTGAGGATATATCACGCGTACCCGCGCACCGCCGCGCCGCTCTGGGTATCGGTCGTACCTTTCAGCTGATTCACCCCCTGGAGGATCTCAGTCTGGTGGAAAATGTTATGACCGGCTTTCTCTTTGCCCAAAGGCATACGCTCCGGCGCGCCCGTGAGGAAGCTCGCTCACTCTGTCGGTCTCTTGGGCTTACCGGGCTGGACCGTTCTACCGGGGAACTCAACATTCTGGAAACCAAGAAGATGGAAATTGCCAAGGCCCTTGCGGGGGGACCCTCGGTGGTGTTCCTTGACGAGGTGATGGCGGGGCTCAACAGCGACGAAACGATGGACGTTATCCGTACCGTTCGCAACATCGCGTCGGAGAAGAATCTTGGAATCGGTGTCGTGGAGCACGTTATGGGTGTCATCAAGGAGCTCACCGAGCGAGTTGTTGTGCTCGATGCGGGAGCCGTTATTGCCGCCGGGCCCTACGCGGAAGTCTCCAAAGATGAGCGAGTGATATCCGCCTATCTGGGAGGGGGCGCGTGATGCTGTCGATACGGAACGTGAAAAGTGGCTACGGTCGGATCAACGTACTCAATGATTTGAGTCTGGAGGTCGATCACGGGGTGATCGGGCTGTTCGGACCGAACGGCGCGGGCAAGACGACCCTGATCAACGCCGTTCTGGGGATGAACCGGGTAGACAGCGGGTCGATCACGTTTGAAGGGCAGGAGATCCATAACCGCCCTACTCACGAGATCGTGCGTGGCGGTATCGCCCTGGTGCCGCAGGAGCGGGAGCTCTTTCCCCTCATGACGGTGATGGAAAACCTCGTCGTCGGAGCGGAGCAGATCGAGCACGCCCGCGAAAAGATGGATGAGAGCTTGCAGGAGGTGTTTTCTCACTTTCCGATCCTCGAGGAGCGGGAAAAGCAGCTTGCCGGTACCTTGAGTGGCGGCCAGCAGCGTATGCTTGCGGTGGGGCGCGCCCTCATGGCGCGGCCTCGCCTGCTGATCCTTGATGAGCCCTCTCTGGGCCTCCAGCCTTCCATCGTCCATGGCCTGTTTACAGTTCTCAGCGAGATGAAAGGGGGCGTAACAATTCTGCTGACCGAACAGAACGTGCGGGAGAGTCTGCGGATCGTGGACCGCGGGTATGTGCTGGAGAACGGCAGTATCGTCCTAACCGGCAGCGCCGACGAGCTCGCCAACAACCCTGAGATCGAGCGCTCCTACCTGGGGCTGTAGGGAAGACCAGATGGAGAGGAGAGACGGTAGCATGACGGTCGGAATCATCGGGCTTGGAACCTACACCCCGGAGACGCGGATGGATGCTGCGGAAATCGCGGAACGGTCGGGTATTCC
>JBMCMH010000180.1:0-4578 GCA_048614515.1 Alkalispirochaeta sp.
GGTCGATCAAACACATCATCCGGCGTTCCTGACTCGATTACTTCGCCGTTATCCATGAAAACCACCTTGTCCGCGGCGGCGCGGGCGAAGCCCATCTCGTGAGAAACCACCAGCATCGTCATTCCGTCCTGGGCAAGTTGCAGCATCACGTCGAGAACCTCTTTGATCATCTCCGGATCAAGCGCGCTGGTCGGTTCATCAAATAGCATCACCTTTGGTTCCATCGCCAGCGCGCGAGCGATCGCGACCCGTTGTTGTTGGCCACCGGAGAGGTGGTTGGGGTAGGCGTCTTCCTTGTCGGCTAAGCCGACCCGGGCCAGTAACTTCCGCGCTCGATCGTGGGTGACGTCGCGAGGCTCTTTTCTAACCGTTCGGGGGGCCAGCGCGATGTTTTCCAGTGCGGTGAGGTGTGGGAAGAGGTTGAAGTTCTGAAACACCATCCCCACCTCTTCTCGGATCAGGCGAATATTCCCCCGGGGATCGGTGACGCGATCGCCGTCGATCCAGATTTCGCCCTCCGTTGCGGTCTCGAGGCGGTTGACGCATCTGAGCAGTGTGCTTTTCCCGCTTCCCGAGGGTCCAATAACCAATACCACCTCGCCCTGGGCAACGGTTAGGGACGCATTCTTCACCGCTTCGATGGTGCCGAACCGTTTCGTCACGTTTTCTATGCGTATTCGACTATCGGCCGCCATGTTCGAGCCTCTCTTCCATGATTGCTACCACCTTTGAGAAAAAGAGGGTGATTACCAGATAGATTAACGCCACCATCGTGTACGTTTCGAAGTAGAAAAACGTTGTCGAGGCGTACTCACGGCCCCGACGCAGGAGGTCACTTACCGCTACAATCGATACCAGCGAACTATCTTTGAGCAGTGCAATAAACTCATTTCCGATCGGCGGCAGGATCGTTCGCATCGTTTGGGGAAGAATCACCAGGCGCAATGCCTGTCGGCGACTCATTCCCAGCGCGAGCGCCGCTTCCATCTGTCCTTTCGGTATCGACTGAATGCCCGCCCGGAAGATCTCTCCCATGTAGGCACCGTAGCAGATCGACATTGCCAGGATCGCCGCAACCAGCCGGTCCAGACTCAAGAAGCGTCCCAACGCGAAATAGATATAGAACAGCTGGACCAGAAGCGGAATACCGCGAATCACTTCGACATAGACCGTGGCCAGGCGATTTAAGAAGACGATTCGTGAAATCCGACCGAGTCCCGTGATCAGGCCGATCACCAACGCAAACACGATCGATATCAGGGTGACCTGAAACGTTTTGAGAATGCCGTCGGGAACAAAACGAATCACCTCGAGGTATGGTTCCGGCGAGAGAACCGGCAAGAGGATGACCAGGCCCAACGCCCCGAAAAAACTAATGTTCCAGGCGGAAAAGAGGGAGCCCTCTCCCCGATCGGGGATGAGAGCTCCGTCACTTACCGTGATCTGTGTCCTGGTGGGTTGTGTCTTGGTCTCGTTTACCGAAGCCACTTGTCTTGTAGCTCCTCAACGGTTCCGTCGTTGAGCACAACTTCGAGGCCGGCATTTATCATGTCCAAGACTTCGTCATTGCCTCCTCGGACGGCGACGCCGTAAAACTCTTCGGTGAAGGGTTCACCCACAATCTGCAATACCGAACTGTAGTTGTCGTTCTGAAGCGCAAAGTCCGCAGCAATGGGCGTATCTGCCACGACCCCGGCGATCCGTCCTTGAGCGAGATCTTCCACCGCCAGCCCCAACTCATCATAGGTGCGCAGTTCAACGCCGTCGACCTCTCCCACCTCAATGGCACCGGTGGTACCGATCTGCGCGCCTACGGACTCACCTTCCAAGTCTTCGAGGGACTGCCAGCCTGCCGGAGCGTCCTGTCGCACGATGAGCACTTGCCCCGCATTGATGTACGGAATGGAAAAGTCCATCGTCCGCTGTCGCTCCTCGGTAATCGTCACCGATGAGATCACCGCATCGTAGTCACGGTTGGCCAGCCCGGCAAAAATACCGTCCCAGGCGGTGTTCTGAAACTCCACCTCGAAATCACCGGCTTCCGCGATCGCGTTCATGAGATCAATGTCAAATCCGACTATTTCCTGATCTTCGTTAATAAACTCCATCGGGGGCCAGGTGGCGTCGGTGGCCACGGTGATTCGCGTAACACCATCGTCTTCGCTTTGGCCGCCGGCCAAAAGCGGCATTACGGCCACGGCTGACACCAACGTCAGCATAATGATCTTCTTCATACAGTACTCCTTTGGAAATCGATTCTTTGAGTTGTAGAAAATATACGATCGTTGGTCAATCGTCGAATAATTATTCGTTGTACTTCTCACGGTGACAGGTGGGCGCCGTTCGGCTATACTGTCCCGGCGAACCATGGCAAACGTGATCACCTTTGCAAACCAAAAAGGTGGGGTGGGTAAGACCACCACCGCCGGAAATCTTGGGGCCTGCCTGGCCGAAACGGGCAACTCCGTGTTGCTCATCGATTTCGATTCCCAGGGAAATCTCTCCTCCAGCATGGGGGTAGATCGGGACAAGCCGGGAATCTATCAAGTGCTTGGGGGTGACATCGATGCCGCTGATACGGTACAGGCCACCCCCCAGGAGCATATGAGCATTATCACCGGCGGATCTGACCTTACCGGCGCCAGCGTGGAGCTGGTGAATCAGGATCGCCGGGAGTTCTTCCTGCGAGAGGCGATTGATCCGATTCGGGATCAGTTCGATTTCATCTTCATTGATAGTCCCCCCAGTTTGGGATTGCTCACGCTAAACGCGCTGGTGGCCGCGGACAACGTGATTATTCCGCTGCAGACCGAGTACTTCGCTCTGGAGGGGCTCACGCAACTCTTGCAGAACATCAAACGGGTCCAAAGCGGATTCAATACGAAACTCGAGCTATTCGGAATTCTCTTCACGATGTACGACTCTCGCACACGCTTGGCCAACGACGTCGTGCAGGAAGTAATCGGATATTTCGGCAAGCGTGTCTTTCGTACCATTATTCCTCGTAATATTCGCCTTTCGGAGGCGCCCTCCCACGGAATTCCCGTAAACCTCTACGACGCCGAATGTGTCGGCGCGCGGAGTTACCGTAAGCTCGCCGAGGAGGTTCTGCAGCGTGTCGAAGCAACGACGGCTCGGTAAAGGTATCGACGCGCTCCTGCAGGGGCGGGATATCACGCAGTTGGAACGCGGCGATCTCAATTCCGTGATGAGCGTGCCCATCGACCAGATTCGGGCCAACCCCGACCAGCCACGCAAAAGCTTCGCGCCGGAGGCGTTGGAGGAACTGGCCCGGTCAATCGAGGAACGCGGCATCATTCAGCCGATCCTCGCCGAGCAGCAGGACGACGACACCTTCATTATTATTGCCGGCGAGCGCCGCTACCGGGCGGCGAAGATGGCGGGACTCACGGCGGTTCCCGTCTTGCCGGGAGTCTTTTCGGAAGACGAGAAGCTCGAGATCGCCCTCATTGAGAACGTCCAGCGTCAGGACCTCACTGCGATCGAAGAAGCGCGCGCCTACCGCGATCTCATGGATCGACTGGGTCTCAGTCAAGATGAACTGGCGCAGCGCCTCGGACGAAGTCGACCTGCCGTTGCCAATAGCCTGCGCCTGCTCCGTTTGCCGGAGGCGATTCACGAGCGCATCAACGCCGGCGCGATATCGGGGGGGCACGCACGCACGCTGTTGGGTATCGAAGATCCCGATCTGTTGGTTGCGGCGGCGGAACTCATTGAGACGGAGGGGCTTTCGGTTCGCGTCCTGGAGCGTATCGTGCCCCTGGTAAACCAGGGAACCGATCCCGCTACGGCGATGCTCCGTGTCATGGAAGGAGCGACCACAGCTACGGCCCACGCCGAGGACGCCTCCGGAGGAGTGAAGCCCTCCACACCTTCACCGTCTCGGGATTCGGCGGGCGGTGGCGCCGAGCGGTCTGCGCCCCGTAAGACGGTGGAGATGCAGGAGATCGAGCAGAAGCTCATTGAGCGTCTCGGCACCAGGGTGGTGCTCACCGGCACCAACGATCGCGGCAAGATCGAAATATCCTACCTTTCTATGGACGACCTGGATCGGCTCATGGAGTTGCTCCTCGACGCGTGACGAACGGGGCGGCCCTGATGCACTCAGCGGCTGCTCCCACCGCTATCGGTGACCGACAAACTGGTTTCCCTTCAGAAAGAAGCGCCACGGCGCCTCCGTGTTCTTCGAAATCCCCACCCGGGGACCGACACCTACCTCGTCCTCGCCGATCGCTCTTGCCGCGTCCCGCTCAATGTGAATCGGGCCCGCTGGATCACCGAGTGCCACACCGTCGAACTCACCGGTAATGCCCAACGCCTGACACAGTTTTCCCGGGCCGTTGGTGAGGCGCGGATCGAGGCTGTTGCCGGTAGCCGCGGTCTCGCCGGTAGCCGGAATGGGTGGCTGGATTCCCCGGCGACGGCACATACTTTCAATGCCCCACAGCGGCTCGATGGCGCGAATCAGCACCGCCTCACCCACGCCCGTAGCGGCGGTCACCACGTTCAGGCACCAATGGATGCCGTAGGAGCGGTACACGTAGATATGCCCCGCCG
>JBMCMH010000181.1:0-4561 GCA_048614515.1 Alkalispirochaeta sp.
TATGTGGTTTACGTTGACCTATGCGCACTGAAGACGACGGTTCAGTAATTCCTGTATTTGATGGTCATAATGATGTGCTTGGCCGGGCGTTTGAGAACGCAACCTACGACTTTATTGAGGGGAACGATACCTACCATCTCGATCTGGCCGGCGCCCAGGAGGGCGGGTTTGCCGGTGGGCTCTTCGCGATTTTCGTTCCACCAAATTCCGCCGAAAATAAGCGGTCCCGGTCCTTCGGTAACGACCTTTCCACTCCCGGAACGGTATCCGTGTCGCGGGCGCAACAGGTGGCGGCGGCGATGTTTTCCCAGCTTCGCCGATACATCGAACGGTCCGACGGAACGCTGTATCTGGCGCGCACGGCGGCCGAGGTACGGCGCGCGCTTCATGGCGGAGCGGTGGCGGCGGTGTGTCATATGGAGGGAGCCGAAGCGATCGACGAGAAACTCCACGCCTTAGACCTCTACTACGAGGCGGGTCTGCGGTCGCTGGGAATAACGTGGAGCCGGTCCAATCGCTTCGCCTGTGGCGTTCCCTTCGGGTTTGACCGGACCCCGGACATCGGCCCGGGGCTCACCCGCCGCGGTAAAGATCTGATCCGACGCTGCAATGAGCTTGGCGTGATGGTGGACGTTTCTCACCTCAACGCGAAGGGTTTCTGGGATGTGGCCCACGTTTCCAACGCACCGCTGGTCGCCTCCCACTCCAACGTGTGGAATATCTCTCGCAGCACCCGCAACTTAACCGATGACCAACTCGCCGCCATTCGTGATACCGACGGTCTGGTGGGGGTAAACTTCGGCGTTCAGTACCTCAGGCCGGACGGACACGCCACCACCGATACCCCGCTCGCCAGGATCAAGGACCATGTAGACTACCTGGCGGAGCGGATAGGCATCACCCGGATCGGTCTGGGCTCCGATTTTGACGGGGTTGAGATTCCGCGCGACATCGGCTCTGCCCGGGGACTCCCGCGCCTGCTGCGGGCGTTTTCCGAGTGGGGCTACTCGGACGATGAAATCCGCGGAATAGCTCACGAAAACTGGCTCCGCGTGCTGGAACGCACATGGCGATAGCCCCCGTTTCGAGCACTGCCACCGGTGCCGCGCAAGCTGGAGCAGCGCATTTCCGACGCGGTCCTTCTGCAAGAGCCCCTTCCCCTCACGGATGTGGTACAGCCACTGCGATCGGGATACCATCAGGATATGGCACTGATCGAGGAGCATCTCGGGTCGGATTGGGTGACACCGGACGGGGAACCCGATTCACCATAACAGTGCCACACCCCTATGCGGAAAGGATTGCGGTATGAAAGCAGAGGAGGCCAACGTCTTCATTTTGAGTGCGGCTCAGGTGTTCCGAAAAGAGCTGGGGTCTCCCTCTCTCGAGAAAGTTTGCAACGCAAGGAAACGCCCGTACCAAGCCTTCCGGTGTCGATCGTCCTCGGGATCACCGGAGGAATGAGAGGACAGATATTATTGTAGATGATGCGGCGATTATGCGGTTGGCCAGAAGCGGATGGTCATCGACGCCCTCCAGATGGGGGCGTCGGATTTTGTCATTAAGCCGTTTGAGGCCGACCGCGAAAAAAGGCGATCGGCCGGATTTTCAACGGCGAATAGCGTTACAGAGCGTGCTCCATAAATGGAAGCACTGCTGACAGACCGATGACGAGACTCGTACCGATGAAGATCGCGAACGCCGGCGGGTCTACATGGGTATCACCCCAGCTAATAAACAGCCGCGCTCCGAGCTCGCCGATCAAGGCAGCGATAACCCCAAAGACGAGGCCGCCGATAACTCCCGCGGTCGCTCCCAGCGGTTCCGCCACCGCAAGGCCTCCCAAGGCACCCACCAGCGAAATATGATGCGTAACCGGCACGGGGCCAATCGCGTTCAGGGCAATAAGCGATGCCGCGGATATGCCGAATCCGATAAACACGCTTCCGGTAAGCAAAGACATCCACGCAGAGAGCGCACCAACCCCGGCGCCTACCAGCAGCAGCAGTTCAATGCGACTGAAGAAGGGCAACCACGCGTTGTGTCGATCTTCGGGCAAGGACATTCGGCTCGATGCCACCGAGGAATCAAACTGCCCGAAAATACCCGTTTTGCCGGGAGAAAATACCACGCGAACGATGAGCGCCGAAAGAAACACGCCCAAGGCGATGTTGTCGGTGGGCAACGCCAGAACGCCCTCGCCGATAGCTCGAATCAGGTGCCCGATCACGCCGAAGACACCTCCCACAACCAACACCTGCCAGAAGTCACTTCGTACACCACCTTTTGTCGGCGGGGTAAGAATGTCACGTCCGGCATCCACGATCCCCTTCTTGGCAGCAAACGCGGCCGCAGCGACACCACCGCCAAACGAAATGTGTGGACCGAACACCGCGCCAAATGCGACTTGAGCGGTTACTGCGGAAGTCTCACCCATCGCCGCGATCATTTCCCCGGCGATAACGAGAAACCCCGTGAAAATGAACGCTGGAAGCGCGCCGAGGGCAGCGCCAAATAGCCCACCTCCGAATGCTGCGATGAAGTAGCCCAGACTAAAAAATTCTCCTACAGATTCCATGATGTGCCTCCTTGGAGACGTGAGAACGGATGGTCGGACGCGACGTGTCGCACCCGACTTCTTACCTATGTATCCATTGTAAAACCAGCATGTGACATTTGTCAAATAAAAACCCACTGCAGCCACCGAGCGAAGTCAGTCTGCGACGGGTAGCCAATCGTGCGTTCCGCCGTTAGACTTTTCTAAACCTAGTATACTTTGTTTGGAATGGTCAAATGAGTCAAACTGCACGTTTGCGGGTCATAATCATTTTTGCTGTGGTGGCAGCTATCGTCAGTATCGCAGTCGCGGGGTTGGCGTTCCGCCGCGCCACTGAGCTCCAGTCGCTGCGGTTGGAGACTGACGCCACCTTGCAGAACGTCTATCGCTTATCAAACACCACGTACTCGCTGCTCTACGCGGCTTCCGATTTTCAGGATGCGTACGCGTTTTGGCAATCTGAGTTCGATAGTGCCTTCCAATCTCTCGATGATCTGATGTTTCATCCGGGTTTGGGACTTCTGGACCAACAGGTAGGCCAACGAGTGCGGCAGACACGCAACCTCTGGGGGGTCTCCACCAACGGATTTGTCTCGGGAGCACGATTGCTGGACGAAGTGCGTAAAGAGATTCCACAAGACGTGGAACAAACCAACCTCTCGGAGATTGTGCGTCAGCTCGAGGAGCGCGCCCCGGAGTCATCGGAGCCGCTACCCCGGTCGTTACTGTTTGACGTGCGGCGAGCGTTTCTCGAGATCGATGCTACTAATGAGGGGTTCGGCTTCTTCACTACCTCCGCCCTATCGGGGGTGGGTTCTGAGATCCAGGAAGAGGCGCGGCAGGCGATTAGGACAACCATTCTTGTCGCCTCTGCCGTGGCGGTGGGGTTGATCGCACTGGTGCTGGTGGCGCTTATTTTCAGCGTACGACTCCTTCAATCCGCCAACGCCCATCTCGAAGAACGCGTAGAGGAACGAACGCGCGCTATTCAAAGTTTGTTGGACTTCTCCGGAGAAGGGTTTCTGTCTTTCGGTCCGGACCGCCTCATACGTCCGGAGATTTCCCGCGAATGTGAGACGATTTTCGGCCGTTCGGTAGTAGGTCTCGACGTGGCCAGAGTTCTTTTTGCCGATCCGCAAAAACGAGAGGATTTTGCCAGTGCCATAGAAATCGTCTTCTCCGGCCACTCCGATCCTGAGGTGGTGTTTGACGTACTCGATGACCGTATCACCATCGGCGAGAAAAGAATCGAATTGAGTCTCCACAAGGTAAACGATGACTCGGTGATGTGCGCGCTTCGCGATATCACTGAGAACGAACGCCTTCGCGAACAGAACGAGGAACAGCAGCATAAGCGTGAGATGGTTCTGCGCATCGTCACCGCCCGTTCACAGTTTACCGGTGTCCTCGATGAAGCTGATGCGCTTTTCTCCCAGCTTGATGCTCATATAGAAGCGGGGGAGTTCTCGGCGGACGACGAGGAATATGACCGTCTTACTCGGGAGCTGCACACCTTCAAATCCAACGTGGGGTTTCTCAAGATGCGCAAAACCACCGAGCTGGCGCATAGCCTGGAGACAGCATTGGTTGACGCCCATATTATGGGGGATACCGGTCCGGTAGCACCGCTGGTAGACGAATTTCGTCGCGTCTACCACGAAGAAATCAATTTTGTGACCGATGCAGTGGGAGAACAGTGGGTTCAGAACCGTGCGATGCAGGAAATTGACGGCACCGCCCTTCAAGACATCTACCATCACGTACTCACGGAACACGGCGACGATACACACCTGGTACAGAAGCTGGATGTGATCTCCCGCCTTCCCCTTTCGAGCTTGTTTGCGCGAATGGAAGAACACGCGGTAATGCTCAGTTCCTCTCGGGGCAAGTACGTACAGGTCAGGTGGGACGACCAGAATGCCTCAGTTCACACCCGGGTATATCAGGCCGTCTCCGACGCGATGAACCATCTGGTCCGCAACATGGTGGATCATGGCATCGAGT
>JBMCMH010000182.1:0-4555 GCA_048614515.1 Alkalispirochaeta sp.
GCCTTCGTGATAGGTGGGTGGATCGCGATCGTCTGGGGCGGCCTGCGGCGGCGCGGGTGGGTGAAAAACCCATGGTTCCGTTACACGCATCTCGCGGCGATCGGGATTGTGGTGGTGCTGTCGCTGCTGCGCCTGCCGTGCCCCCTCACCGTGTGGGAACGTAACCTGCGCGTTGCCGCCGGGCAAGCGCCATCAGAACTTCCTTTCATTCCGCGCATTCTGCAGCAGATGATCTTCTTTGACGCGCCGCCGGAGGTGTTTTCCGCGGTATATGTCGTGTTTGGCGCAGTGGTGGTGGGGTCGCTGATCGTTATTCCGCCGCGGCGGAAGTGAAGGCGATAACCTGTACCGCGGCAGGCACTACGGTGATCGTGATCGGAGTGCGTCCGGCGACGTCACCGTCACCTTGCACCAGCCGACTTTTGGAGCGGGCGGAGATACTCACGGTGTGGGATACCGAGATGTGGCGTAACTGCTCGTGCCGGTCCGGTCGGCGTGCCACCCGTCGGAACAGAAGTTCGATGTAGTCCAGTAACGATCGGCCATTGACGACGTACACCTCAACCCGGCCATCTCGGAACGTGTGCGGGGGACCAAGCACCGCCGGCAGCGTCTCCAAGATGGCACCGTTGGAGACCAGCACCTCCGTGGCACGGACAGTTCTCAATTGTCCGTCGAGCTCCAGATCAAATCGGTATGAACGAAAGCTAAATACATGCCCCACGATGCGCCAGGCGTACGCCAGCATACCGAACCGTCGCTTTTCCGCCGTGCGGGTATCACGAATTGAGGCGGCGCTAATGCCGGTTCCGATGTTTAGGACATAGTGGCGTCCGCACATATGCATCGTATCGAGCCCAACCGTGCCGGGCGCATTGACCAGCATGTGGAGCGCGGGTTCCAGCTTTCGGGGGATCCCCAGTGCGCGGGCGAGCAAATTGCCTGTACCCAGCGGAAGAATTCCCAGCGGCACAGTGGTGCCGACCAGACCGTTGACGATCTCCCCGATTGTGCCGTCACCTCCCACCGCGATCACGAGGCGCGCGCCACGATCGCAGGCCGTTCGGACCACCGCGGCGACATCCTCGCGCGGTTGAGTCTCATGGAATATACAGTTCCACCCAACGGCGGCGAGACGCTCGGCGATAACGGTGCGGTATCTCTGTACATCCGTGACACTTCCCGCCACGGGATTGATTACGACTAATGTCTCCTGTCCTTCCACTGTGGCGTCACCATAGCGCGGTAGGCGTGATTTTACCAGCCTGTCAGCTGACCGGGTGATTATGAGCGTCCTTGGGCGGTGGGTCGCTCCAGTGTATGAGTTCGACAAAATGAGCCAGAATCTGTTCGGCTCGCAGAACCGTTATCCGGGGAGTGGGGGGTGGATCCAACCCCAGCAGCACTCTCATCTGCCGAGGACCCCGGGAGAGGGAGAACAAGAGTTCCGCGCCCGCCGCGGCATCCCCTCTGAAGTGCGCCCCAGCCTGGCGGGATTCTGCCAGGAAGGCCTCGATGTGGCGGACGATCTCCGCCGGCCCCTCCTCAAAGTACTGGCGGGCTACCTCGGGAAACCGATTGGATTCGGACACCACCACCCGGAACAGATGCAGCGCGCGCTCATGAAATTGGACGGAAAGCAGCTCCACAATAAGGAGAAGCAGAGCCTCCGAGGTATGGCCCGGCGTGGAGGAGCGAAATCGTGATAATGAGAAGTCAATCTCGTGGCGAATCTGCGCGAGGGCCTCGGCAAAGAGAATAGACTTATCCCGAAAATGCGCGTACACGGTGCTTTTGGAGCCACCGGTATGCTCGACAATCGTATCGATCGAGGTTCCGTCAAATCCGTGTTCAAGAAACTCTCGTTCAGCGGTGCTGAGAATTCGGTCCCGTTTGGAGGATCCTCCGCCGTTACGCGTCATAGTCGGACAGTATACCGCGCAGCTCTCGCAGTTCCCGATTGAGCATACGATCAAACGCGCGGGTTGTTCCTGTGGCTCCCGTAATTCCGTCAATCTGACTATTGTCGGGATTCTCGTCGCCGGGGCCGCGGGTCACTACATAGATTCCCTCGTCTCCAATTCGTTCTCCGGAGAGTTGATCAAGAAAGGCTCTGCTCGTGACCCGCCCACCCAGGCCGGGCGTTTCGTTGTGATCCAGGATTTCTACGCCGACAATCCGAGCGCCTTCGGCGTCCACACTCACCACCGCGGTGATATCTCCCCATACCCCGGGACCGGTAAACTGCCGGGCGAAGCGTGGGGCCCGGCCGTCCGTGTACACGTAGAGCGGGCGGCCGTCGTCTTGGTCGGCGGGAAGATTGGCGTGGCCCAACTCGGAATATGCCGAAAACACCTCCTCCTGGGTCTCGGCGGCGACGCCAAGGGCTGCGAGTACGGTGGATTGGCGCCGTTCCAATTCATTGTTGCGCACGATCTCCACGGTGCTCGTGTGCGCAAATGATAGCACCACTGCCATCAGAAACGTCAGCAAAAACGTAAACCCCATCACATAGAGCAATTTTTCGTTTCGCATTGTCAGTCTCCTCGAACTGTACGGTACAGTACAATTGCTTACTGAAAAAGTCAAATAAATTTGGCTCGCGGATCCACCGGGAAGACGTGATCAGGGACGGGCCAATCTGTTACGCTTACAGGAAGAAGTGAATCACGTAGCAGGAGGCACATGATTAACAACAGGGTAACGACTCAGTACTCAAGCAGCCGGAGGCGATGGTGCCGGAAGCTACCACGTCCGCTGCGATGCATCGTGACTCCCTCGGACTCGGGGCAGGCGCACCCGACCAACGGCGCTGGAGTCGGATAATGGCGGTTCGCGTGGTGGTAGCAGATGATCATGGTCTTGTCCGGACCGGAATCAAGCTGCTCATTGAATCGCACGAGAACTACACGGTGGTCGGCGAGGCTGGGGACGGTGCAACCGCGGTAAAAACGTGTATTGCCGTCAAACCGGACGTGGCGTTGTTGGACGTGAACATGCCGATTACCGGGGGGATCACGGCTGCTTCGGAGATCCGCGCATCGTGTCCGGATACCGGGATCGTCATGCTTACGTTTCAATTACAGCTCGACGTGATTCGGGATGCATTGGGAGCGGGCGCCCACGGTTTCGTACTCAAAAGCTCGCCGGAACGGGAGCTGTTCGATGCGATCGAGCGCGCCACGCGAGGCGAGCGCTATATCGCGCAACGGGCGGCGGAAATTGTGATGGACACGTTTCTTGATGATGCTCAGGTGGAACACGACCACGGCTCCTCCCGATCCGCGCTCAGGAACATCAGTGGTCGCGAACGGCAGGTGCTCCAGATGCTCGCTGAGGGCTCTGCCAATAACACGATTGCGCGTACCCTCAACCTATCTGCCAAAACGGTGGAAACATACCGCAGCCGACTCATGCACAAACTGCAGGTGAGCTCCTTCGCCGAGCTTGTGCGGGTGGCGGTGAAGGCTGGTCTGGTGGATCAAGATACCTGAGGGGGAGTCTGGTACCACGGAGCGCCGGCTCCCGAACTCTTGGATCGCGGATGCCCATTTGGTGGAGGTCCTTTCAGCGGCCCCCCGTTAGTTCCAACGACCCGTCTGGAGGTCTTCGGTGATCGCCGCCGCGGCCCGGCGGCCTTGGCCCATGGCGAGAATCACGGTGGCCGCCCCCAGGACGATATCTCCGCCGGCATACACCCGGGGGATGCTGGTGCGGTTCTTCTCGTCCACGGTGATATTGCCCCACTGGTTGGTATCAAGATCTTCGGTCGTCTTTCGCAAGAGCGGATTAGAGACGTTGCCCAGGGCGGGAATTACCGTGTCCACCTCCATCTCGAAGTAGTCGTTCTCGATCGGTATCGGTCGACGTCGACCGGAATCGTCGGGCTCGCCCAACTCATAGCGTTGGCAACGAAGTGCTCGCACGCGACTGTCGTCGTCCCCAAGAATTTCCACCGGACTGCTGAGAAAATGAAACTCGATCCCTTCTTCGTCGGCGTGGTCCACTTCTTCTACGCGCGCGGGCATCTCAGTGCGTGTGCGGCGGTAGATCACGTGCACCTTCTCAGCGCCGATGCGCAGTGCCATGCGGGCGGCGTCCATGGCGACGTTGCCGCCACCTAGTACCGCCACTTCCTTCGACTCGTAGATCGGGGTATCCACGTGATCTTGGTCGTATGCCTTCATCAGATTGGAGCGGGTCAGGTACTCGTTAGCGCTAAACACGCCCACCAGATTCTCTCCTGGAATGTTCATGAATTTGGGTAATCCCGCTCCGCTGCCGATGAAAAGTGCGTCAAAGCCGTCCGTGGTAACCAGATCTTCAAGGGTACGGGTGCGGCCGATGAGGAAATTGAAGTGAAACGTCACGCCCATCGCCTCGAGCCCGGCGATCTCCTCCTGCACGATCCGCTTGGGGAGGCGAAACTCGGGGATACCGTAAATCATGACGCCCCCGGGCTTATGAAACGCCTCAAAGATTTCGACGTGGTGTCCCGCCTTGCGCAGATCCGCCGCAGCGGTGAGACCCGCCGGGCCGGAGCCGATCACGCCCA
>JBMCMH010000183.1:0-4504 GCA_048614515.1 Alkalispirochaeta sp.
ATGGGATCATATCGGTCCGGGGGTCGCGCCGATCCCGCGTCCCCACCGGTATCGTGGTACCGATCGTTTCGGCGACCGCCGCTCGCGGCCGCAGGGAGGACACCATGGCGGTAATTACCATTTCTAGACAGTTTGCCGGTAACGGTGATGAAATAGCGCGGGCCGTGGCGGCGCGCCGAGAACACCATCTCATCGATAAGCACACGATCGAACAGGAGCTTCATCGCCACGGTATCAACGAGAGTGAGCTCACCCGGTATGATGAGAAACGCCCGACGATTTGGGCGGGCCTATCGGTGGAACGGGAACACTACGAGCACTTCCTGCGCCTGGCGATACTTGATGTTGCGCGCACCGGAAACGCCGTCATCTTGGGTCGCGGTGCTCATTCCATTCTTTCCGGAATTCCCGGCATCGTCACCGTTCGCGTAATTGCACCGTATGAGGTACGCCACGCCCGCGTCGTAGAGTATTTTGGCGCAAACGATGCCCAGGCGGACCGCATGATTCACCACAACGACCGTGACCGTGAAGGATTTCACCGACACTTCCACGGAATCGATTGGAGCTCACCAGACCAGTACATGCTCACGATCAACACCGGGTTCATGGACGTACCCACCGCAGTGGATACCATTTGCACTCTCTGTGACCACATCGAGGTAGAAGTGGATGCGGAGTATTCCCAGAGCGTAATTAGCCAACGCTGGCTCGCAACCAAGGTGGCAACGGAACTGCAGTTCTCCGAGAAACTGGTGGTGCGCTATCTGGATGTGGAGGTTGATGGCTCAACCGTTACGCTCAATGGGGTGGTACCCAGCGCACCCATGGCCGACCGGTGCCGAGAAGCTGTGGAGCAAATTCCCGGTGTTGAGCAGGTAATCTGCAACCTTCAGGAAATGCCACAGTACTCGTATCCGCTGATTTGAGGGCGGCGAACGAGTTAGAACCGACGGATCGGAGGTGGTTCTGTGAGCTCCACCGGAACGGTGTCGTCCGGCATCTGATACCGGCGGATGGGAACCACCCGAACCGGAGTGTCGTCACCGTGGTTCGTCATGATCGTTCGGCAGAGATCGCGAAACGACCACATACCTCGAACCACCTCCTGCGCGGTTTGATCGCCCAATCGGTACGTCAAAAACGCCGGGTTGGTACGGATCACATAGCCCAAAATCACCGAGAGGGCGCGGTGTACCTGGTTAGCGGGGTAGAAGGTGCGAAAATTACGAAACGGACGAACCCCGGACCGCTTTAGATTGGAGTACAGCACATCCACGAGCACCGGCAGATGGAAGAACTCGGCCAGCCGCTCCGAGTACTCAATTTCGGATGCTCGGTCCACCGGAGCGGTCCCGTCGGCAGCAACCCACACTTCCAGGCGAAACGCTTCGAACAGAGGATCCTGGTGATCGGTGTGATCCCATTCCGGAATAAGCGCCTCGATTCGATCAAGAACGTGTTCCGCGTGTTGCTCCATCTGGACCCGGCGAGGCACGTCGGATCGCCGCGGCGGTGGGTAGATCGGATGTCCCATCCGGGTCTCCAGGCGGGGGTTTTTAAATCGCACCGCGCGCTCAATAGCGCGGAACACGCCCCCAAAACCCACCGGGATAACCGGTGCGTGCGAGACAAAGCTGAGCCACGCCACACCGCGGTGCGCCGTCTTCCGCCCGGATTTCCAGATTCCCCCTTCCGGAAAGATCCCAACCACACCGCCGCGGTCCAACACGCGTTGTGCGGCGGTCAGCGCGGCACGGTCCATTTGGCCGCGTTTGTAGGGAATATACCCGTAGAAATCCGCCAGGTATCGGTAGCGCGGGTCCAAAGGTATATCACCAGCACCAAGCACCTCGATCCTTCGCGGACAGTTTGCCACCATAAGGACCACTTCCATGATGCCTCGGTGATTTCCGGCAATGATACATGGACCGAATCGGGGAACGTTGTTCTGTCCATGCACACTACTGTCGGTGAATACCGCCAGCAAGAGCTTTGCCATGTATGATCCGAAGACGCGCCGATACCGACGCTCCCCAATCTTAACGCGCTCAGACATGATCTATTGAACGTACGATAGGGACACCCGGCGACACAAGTGCACATCTGTTAGATCTGTGTAAGCTTGACGTTCCGGCCCGGGAGCGATAGTGATTACGGGATGCGTCGCCTCTTGTACAAACACTCCCGAACCTTGTTTGTCGATCACGCCGATCACTGGCTTGTTCAGCTCATTCGTGCCGTGGCGGTGAGTCTCATCGCCACGGTCGGTGACTATACCCTTCTGGTGAGCGCCGTGGAGCTGCTGAATACACCGGTGGTATGGACCAGTGCGGCGGGGGTTATCTTTGGGCATATCATCACCTACATCCTCCATACCCTGTGGATCTTTCCTGGACGGGACCACGGCTATCACAAGACGCAGTTTGTCCTCTTTGCCGGAGTCGGCGCGTCGGGCCTGCTCGTGCACTCCGGCATGATGCATCTCTTCTTGCGCTACACACCGCTCCACTATCTCATAGCCAAGACGATCAGTGTGCTCACCATGTTTCTGTGGGATTTTATCCTGCGGCGGAGCAGTCATGCGTTGCTGACCCGGAGGGTGGCGTAGTCCCGGGGGTCTCTGGTACCATGAACGCACGCTGAACGGAGGGCGCATGCTATGCACACAATCCACTCCCGACACCGTAAGAAGATCGAAACACTGTTACAGTCCACGGATATCAGGATCGACGGCGATCGTCCGTGGGATATTCGGGTAACCGATCCACGATTCTACCGGCGGGTGTTGGCGGAAGGATCGCTGGGACTGGGCGAATCGTACATGGACGGCTGGTGGGAGTGCGATCAGATCGATGAACTGATTGCGCGCGTTTTTGCCGCCCGCCTCGACCGCAAAGTGGTGGCGCGAGTTCTCGCCGTGGATCTGCTGGGAGCGTTTTTGTTCAACATGCAGAGCAGGACGCGCGCCTGGATTGTAGGTCAACAGCACTACGACGTCGGCAACGATCTGTACCGCAAGATGCTTGACCCGCTCATGGTCTACAGTTGCGGCTACTGGAAGACGGCGCAGACGCTGGAGGAGGCGCAGATCGCCAAAATCGACCTGGTCTGCCGCAAGCTCCAGCTCCAGCCGGGAATGCGCGTGCTCGATATCGGGTGTGGCTGGGGCGGCGCCGCCAAGTACGTGGCGGAGCGCTACGGGTGTTCCGTGGTGGGGGTCACCGTCTCCGAAGAACAGCAACGGCTGGGGCAAGAGATGTGCCACGGTCTGCCGGTGGAGATTCGCCTGCAGGACTACCGGGACCTGGACGAGACGTTTGACCGGGTGTACTCCATCGGCATGTTTGAGCACGTGGGCTATCGCAACTACCGCCGCTTCATGGAGGTGGTCCGCCGCGTACTGGCGGAGGATGGGCTGTTTGTGTTGCACACGATCGGGGGCAATCGAACGGTCCACGCCACGGAGCCGTGGTTGCACCGCTACATTTTTCCCAACGGCATGCTGCCGTCAGTCCGCCAGATCGGCGATGCCGCGGAAGGTCTTTTTGTAATGGAGGACTGGCACAACTTTGGGTCGCACTATGACACCACGCTGATGCATTGGTTCAGCAATTTCGAAGCCGCCTGGCCGGAGCTGCAGGCGCAGTATGGCGAGCGGTTCTACCGAATGTGGAAGTACTACCTGCTCTCCTGCGCCGCCAGTTTCCGGGTGCGCAAGAACCAGCTGTGGCAGGTGGTGTTTTCCGTCAACGGCGTCCCTGGGGGGTACGAAGCGCCGAGGTAACGGGGGGTGTATCCACAATGTTGTTGCACCATGTAACAGAACTGTTGGTGGACAAATAAGTTACTGCTGCACAGCGTGCACGTTCAGCATAACTCACTGCGGGAGAGATGGTTAGGAAATCTGTGCAACACGCTTCTATATACCGCTCATTCTGACCCTCTCCTGAGCGCCTCCCGAAAAAACTCGTACCGCGCGCGGTTAACACCCATATCCCCCTCACCCACGCGGGAGGCGGAGCGCATGTGCAGCATGCCTTCGTCGGAATCCACCAGGAAGTCGATGTCGTCCACAAACCGGAAGATTTTGCTGGTGGCGGTGGCCCGCAGGTAGGTATCTCCGCGTTCGACGATTTCCATGCGCGGCTGATTCTCGATGATCGCCGCGACGCGGCGGAGCACCTCTGCCGGATTTGGGGTTGCGCCGGCGGTGGTGTCGCCCAGAGGAATCGGCGCAACGCGGTGGCGCTGGTCCTCTTGAGGAGCGCGCGTGCTCACGCAGTTGGGGCTCTCGGGGCACGGCGCAAGGGTTCCCGCTGCCAGGTTGGGAGAACCCACGGGGCGTCCTCCCTGGGTTCGATTCAGAACCACAAGACCAATCACGAACACGGCGCCGACCGCCACCAGGATAATGCCACCAATTATGACGATTCTCATGGGGGGAAGGTATTGCCGTCGTGAGGCGGGAAGCAACCGACCGACGCGGAGTCGGCCGGTGAGA
>JBMCMH010000184.1:0-4387 GCA_048614515.1 Alkalispirochaeta sp.
GGGAGCCTCGGCCCCCGACCGACTTGACGCCTCCCGTCGCAGGATCTATGCTCACCGTATATTTATACACTGACTGACTGGAGGACTCTCATGTACAAAAGAATTGCCCTGGTTGCAATCGCCCTCGGAATCGCCGCCCTTGCCTTTGCCGGCGGACAGGCGGAAGGCGCCGCAACGGGCGACGTCGATTCGATGGAACCCCGGACGATCAAACTCGCCCACGTCGTGAACGAACAGGACGGCTTTCACATCGCCGCGATGAAGTTCAAGGAACTCGTAGAGGAGCGCACCGACGGAAAACTGACGGTTGAGCTCTATCCCAACGCCCAGCTTGGCGACGAGCGTACCCTTCTCGAAGGGATGCAGATCGGCACCGTCGATATGGGCGTTATCACCAACGGCCCGGTAGCCAACTTCGTCGAAGAGATCGCGGTCTTCGAACTGCCCTTCCTCTTTCCCTCGCCGGAGGCGGCCTATGAGGTCCTCGACGGACCGATCGGTCAGGAACTTCTCACCAAACTCGAAGAGGTCAACCTCAAGGGACTCGCATACGCCGAGCGCGGATTCCGGAACCTCACCAACGACGTACGTCCCGTTCGCACCCCCGACGATATCGAAGGGTTGAAGATCCGCGTTATGGAGAACCCGGTATACATCGACACGTTCCGTGCTCTCGGAGCCAACACGGTGCCGATGGCGTGGACCGAAGCGCTCACGGCGATGCAGCAGGGAACGATCGACGGGCAGGAAAATCCGGTTAACGTCGTGTACTCCTTCAAGCTGTACGAGCCGCAGCAGTACATGTCCTTCACCCGCCACACCTACGCCCCGGCGATCTTTGTGATGGGGATAAGCGTGTGGAACAGTCTCCCCGCCGACGTACAGGAGATCGTCCAGGCCTCGGCGCAGGAAGCGGCGGAGCACGAACGGAAGATGAACGCAGAGATGGAAGCGGAACAGATCCAGGGGCTTCTCGACAACGGGATGGAGATCGTGGACGACCCCGATATCGCCGCGTTCCAGGAGATGGTGGCCCCGGTCTACGAGGAGTACGGCGAGCAGTTCGGCGACTATCTCACCCGGATCCAGGAACAGCTCCGGTAACCCTGCGGAGATACCGATGCTCTCCACACTCCGTTCGATCGAACGGGGGATCGATACGGTCATCCGGCGGGCGGCGTTCGTCGCCCTCGCCGGGATGATCATCGTCATCACCCTGCAGATCATCTTCCGCGTCTTCTTCGACGCGATCAGCTGGTCCGAAGAGGTTGCCCGGTATCTTCTCGTCTGGACCACCTTCCTCGGTGCCGCCCTCGCGTGGTATCGCGGGCGCCATATCGCCGTGACCTTCGTCGTCGAGAGCCTTCCCGGCATAGCCCAACGCATCGCCAGGACGATCGCCGAGATCATCTCGATCTCCTTCTTCGGCATCGTGATCGTCGTGGGGATCCGTTACATGGCGGCTCAGAGCTTTCAGGTTTCCGCCTCCCTGCGGTTGCCCATGCCCTACGTTTACTTCATCATACCCGCCACATCGGCGGTGATGCTCTTTTACGCGATCGTCGACCTCATCGAGATCTTCGCGGAAGGAGACACCTGATGGCAGCCATACTCTTCGGCTCCTTCTTCGTCCTCCTTCTGCTGGGCCTCCCGGTTGCCCTGGCGATCGGGGTGAGCTCCCTGGTCGCTATCCTTTCCGAAGGCGTCCCCCTCATGCTCATCACCCAGCGCATGTTTGCCGGGACCGACTCCTTCGCCCTCATCGCCGTGCCCTTCTTCATCCTTGCCGGAGACCTCATGGCGGAAGGCAAGGTCAGCGAAAAACTCGTTGAGTTTGCCGACGCATTGTTCGGCTTTCTGAAAGGGGGCCTTTCCATCGTCTCCGTCCTGGCGGGCATGTTCTTTGCCGCCATCTCCGGGTCCGGGGCGGCCACCACCGCCGCGGTGGGCAGCACCCTGGTACCGGAACTGAAACGCAAAGGCTACGAAGAGGCCCCGGCGGCCGGCCTCATCGCCGCTGCAGGTACCATCGGCGTCGTCATACCACCGTCGGTACCGATGATCATCTACGCCGTCATCGCCGACCAGTCGGTGGCGCGCCTCTTCATGGCGGGGTTTCTCCCGGGAGTGGTCATGGGCGTCGGCCTCATGGTGATCGCCATCGTCCAGGCGTACCGGCGGAACTACCCCAAAGGCACCCCCTTCAGCGTCAAAACGATCCTGGTTACCTTCAAAGACGCGATATGGGGGCTCCTGACGCCGGTGATCATTCTGGGTGGAATCTTCTCGGGCATCTTCACCCCCAGCGAGGCGGCGGTGATCGCCGTCAACTACGCCCTTCTGGTGTCCCTGTTCATCTACCGGGACATGAATCTGAAGGACATCTACCGCATCATGATTCGATCGGTCATCACCACCGGGGTGATCATGTTCGTCATCGCCACCTCGGCGATTCTGAGCTGGGTCCTGGCCAACTGGAGCATCCCCACCCTGGTGGCACGATGGGTCCTCGCCATGTCGGAAAACCCCTATGTCATTATGTTTCTCATCACCGGCGTGATCCTCGTGACCGGCGTCTTCGTCGAGACCGCCAGCGCCCTGATCATCCTGACACCGGTCTTTCTGCCCCTGGTCAATACCCTGGGGATCAACCTCGTCCACTTCGGCCTCATCATCGTCGTGGGCCTCGCCATCGGCATGATCACCCCGCCGGTGGCGATCAACCTGTACGTCGCTTCGTCCATAACGGGACTCTCCCTGGAAAAAATCACCCGGGCGATCATTCCCTACCTGATCGGACTGGTCGTCGTCCTGCTCTTCGTGGTGTACGTACCGATTATTCTGGGGTTTTCGGGATAGATTGAACGCGCGGCGTTGCACACGGCGCCGTACCGAGCCGGTTCACCTCACCCGGCTCGCGGGGTGGGGATACCGGGACCCCGGCGATACAACACACGGTATGGAACAACCGGACCGCCGGAATCGCGGCCGATAAGGAGAACGCTATGAAAAACGAGTTGAGAAGCCTGACCAGTACCGCCGGCCGCCGCATGGCGGGAGCCCGCAGCCTCTGGCGCGCCAACGGCATGACCAAAGAGCAGTTCGGCAAGCCCATTATCGCCATCGCCAACTCATTCACCCAGTTCGTCCCGGGCCACGTCCATCTCCACGACATCGGCCAGCGGGTCAAAGCGCGGGTCGAGGCGGCGGGCTGCTTTGCCGCGGAGTTCAACACGATCGCCATAGATGACGGCATCGCCATGGGCCACGACGGGATGCTCTACAGCCTCCCCAGCCGGGAGATCATCGCCGACAGCGTGGAGTACATGGTCAACGCCCATAAAGCGGACGCCCTGGTGTGCATCAGCAACTGCGACAAGATCACCCCGGGGATGATGATCGCCGCGATGCGCCTCAACATCCCCACCATCTTCGTCTCCGGCGGGCCGATGGAGGCGGGAAGCGCCCACGGCCGCCACTACGACCTCATCGACGCAATGGTCATGGCCGGCGACCCCGACATCGACGACGAGACCCTGGAGGAAGTGGAGGCGGCGGCATGCCCAACCTGCGGCTCCTGCTCCGGCATGTTCACCGCCAACTCCATGAACTGCCTCAACGAAGCGCTGGGCCTGGCGCTGCCCGGCAACGGCACCGTCGTTGCCACCCACCGCCTGCGGACGGAGATGTTCGACACCGCCGCGGACCGCATCGTCGAGATGGCCTGGGCGTACTACCGCGACGGCGACGACACCGTCCTGCCCCGCTCCATCGCGACAAAAGAGACGTTCCGCAACGCCATGAGGCTGGATATCGCAATGGGGGGCAGCACCAACACGGTCCTTCATATTCTGGCGGTGGCGCAGTCCGCCGGGGTGGACTTCACCATGGCCGACATCAACGAGCTCTCCCGGAAGACACCCAACCTCTGCAAGGTGGCCCCCTCCAGCCGGTACCACGTCCAGGACGTCCACCGCGCCGGGGGCATTCTGGGGATCATGGCGGAGCTGGACCGCCTGGGCCTCCTGGACCGCTCATCCAACCGGGTGGACGGCCTCACCCTCGGTCAAGCGCTGGACCGGTACGACATCATGCAGGGCGTCGCGGCACCCGTGCCGGCGGGCGCACCCGAAGGGGCCGCCACTGCCGGCGCGGGCGACCTGGACCCGACGGTCCTCGCCCTCTACTCCGCCGCACCCGGCGACGGCCGCCGGAACCTCACCATGGGCAGCCAGAACAACAGCTACACCGACCTGGACACCGACCGCGCCACGGGGTGCATCCGCGACGGAGAGCACGCCTACTACGCCGAAGGGGGTCTTGCGGTCCTCACCGGCAACCTCGCCGAGGCGGGGTGCATCGTCAAGACTGCCGGGGTAGACCCCTC
>JBMCMH010000185.1:0-4355 GCA_048614515.1 Alkalispirochaeta sp.
GCCCCCGCCGGCGCCGGCGAGATCTTCCACCAACTCCGGCGCAAACAAACTCGCCGTGTGGCCGTCGCTGCCGATGCCGAGAATCGCCAGGGAGAAAATGCCCCCGCGATGCCCCACCTCGGCGATGCGCGACCCAAAATCGTGCACCGCCTCCGGAAGCGGCAGGTCGGGATTCACGTGCACCAGGCGATCTTCCGGAAGCCCCAAGGCGTGGGCCAACGGCCGAATGTGGCCGTAATTGGAGCGCTCATCATCGGCGGAGACATACCGGTCGTCGGAGAGCATCAAATGCGTGGCGGGGTGTACGTGTCGCGGCGGCTCCGCGGCGATGCGGCGGTAGATCTCGAGCGGGGTGGAGCCGCCGGCGAGCATCACCACGTGCGGGGAGATTGCGGTTCTCTCCGCCAGGCCGGGGCCGTCTTCGTCGGCGTGGTATTCCGGATTCTCCCCCAGGGAGCGGCGGAGTTCGTTATAGAGGGCATCGCCGGCTTGTTGTTCAGTGGGAAACGCTTGAAACTTAATCGCCACAGTGGTGTCCTTCCTGGAGGCCGGGATACCCGGGCCCGGAGCTCCCGTAGGGGTAGATTTTTGGGTGGATTCGTTCTTCTTCTATGCGCTGCAGCAGGGGAGTGACCACGTTCCACGCCGCCGCGAGCTCTTCTTTCTGAATAAAAAGCGAGCGATCACCCCGCAGGACGTCCAACAGCAGCCGCTCGTACGCTTCCGGCAGTTCCGCATCAAACTGTTCATGGTAGAGCATGTTGAGCCGCACCGCGGAAGAGTCCAGCGTCATGCCCGGCACTTTGTTGTTCACTACCATCTCGATCGCCTCATTGGGTTGCACCCGGATGCGGAGGCAGTTGCCCACCACACCGGGAAACAGGGAGTACGGCAGCTCCTTGAAGCGGATGATCAGCTCCGTTTTTTGCGTGTCCAACGCTTTCCCGGCGCTCAGGTAGAAGGGGACCCCGTACCAGCGGGGCGTGTTCACGTGCAGTCGAGTGGCAACATAGGTCTCAGTGACCGAGTTCTCCGGAACACCGTCGTCTTCCAGGTATCCTTCATATTGGCCGGTGACCGTCTCCTCCAGGTCCATGGGGGCGGTGGCGCGGAGGAGTTTGTTCTTCTCTTCCGCGATTTCCTGGGCGTTGAGTTTGATCGGTTGTTCCATCGCGGTAAGGGCCATTGTCTGCAGGAGATGGTTCTGGAGTACGTCCCGGATCATGCCGAACCGGTCAAAGTAGCCCGCCCGTCCTTCAACACCGATCTTCTCCGAGAACGCGATAGAAATCGACTCGATATGGTCGCGGTTCCAGATCGGCTCAAAGATCCGGTTGCCGAATCGCAAGATCAGCAGGTTCTGAATCACCTCTTTTCCCAGGTAGTGATCGATACGGTACGTCTGGCCCTCGGTGAAGATCTCCCCCAGGGCGTGGGTGAGTTCTGCCGAGCTGGCGCTGTCACGACCAAAGGGTTTCTCGATTACCACCCGCGACCACTCCCGGGTTTCCTCGTCGGCGAGCCCCGCCTCGCGGATCGACCGCGCCGTGTCCAAGAAGACGCTCGGCGGAATCGCCATGTACATGAGCATGGAGGCGTAGGGACCGTTGAGCGATTCCAGTCGGCGACCCAGCGCGCGGAAGTCATCGGCGTCGGTGTATTGACCGGTGTGGTAGTGGCACCGTTTGAGAAACTGTCCAACCTTGATATCACATTGGCTGGGCTCCGGCTCGTACCGACACGTGAGCGTTTCCGCCACGACATCACGAAACTCCTTATCAGACATGTGAGAGCGAGCGAATCCCACCACGTGAAACCGTTCCGGCAGCATGCCGTTGCAAAACAGATTGAATAGGGCCGGAAGGAGCTTTTTCCGCGTCAGGTCTCCCGAGGCTCCGACGATTACGATGTTCGTGGGTTTGGTTGGAGCTGTCATTTCGCGATATAGTATTGGCCAACATGCTATATGAGCAACCCCGACTGTACGACGCCCTCTATGATCGCTTCACGGAGGACATTCCCTTTTACATCGATATCTGCCGACCGGGACCGGTGTGCGAGCTTGGGTGCGGTACCGGTCGCGTCTCGATCCCCCTGGCAGCGGCCGGGCATTCCGTGATTGGAATTGATGCCCAGCCGCAGATGGTGTCGGCGGCCCGCAAGCGAGCGGCGGCGGCAGGGGTGCGCGCCGGGGAGGTGGCGTTCCACCACGGTGATATGCGCGAGCCCCAGGGGGACGCAGCGTTTTCCTCCGTCATCGTTCCGCTGCACAGCCTGTCCCATCTCCTCACGGTGGATGACCTCCTGCAGGCGTTGGGAGCTATGTATCGTAGTCTGAAGCCGGGAGGGGTGCTGGCGTTGGCCCTCCACAACCCGGATCCGGTCTATCTCGCGCAACGGGGGGAGGGGCTGGAGCGCATTCACCGGGATGTGGCGGACGTGGCGGTCTATGAGGTGGCCGACTACCACAGTGACACCCAGATTCTCAATTTGAAGTGGTACGTGGAAACCGCAGCAGAGACGACCCTGATACCGTATCAATTGCGGATGATCTTTCCAGAGGAACTGCTGCTGTTGCTGCGCTGCACTGGATTTGAGCTGGAGGCGCGCTACGGCTGGTATGACCGAACCCCCTTTGGACCGGAGAGCGGCACGCAGATTGTGGTGGCCCGCCGGCGCTGAACGCCGCGGCCCGAACGAGCGCGGCGGCCCTGCTGAACGCGGCGCTGAACGCCGCGGCCCGACTACGCCTGAAAGATCGCCTCACACCGGCGGGCCGTGCGGTTATACTGCTCGAGCAGCTTCCACCGAACGATCGGAATCTCCTGTAACACGCTGCAGGGAATCTCATACAAAGTCGCCGCCTCGCGGGCGTGGTAGGTGAGGGTGTGGGGTGTATCGTTGAGGAGCTCCGGTGCCCCGATCCCCTCGCTGACGCCGGCCACGGCGACCCGCTTGCCATGACAACGAATCTCCACCGAGCCGGAGGCGATCATCAGGATTGAGTTGTGGGGGGTGATGGAATCGCCGGCTGCAACGGTGCGCTCCGCCATCTCGTGGGTGATTGCGTTGCGGGCGGCACCGGCGATTCGGTCGCCTAAGAGATGGGTTCCTTCGAGAAAGTGTTTCCGCGTGAGAAACTCCTCCATCATCTCGCCGAGCCCGCTGCGCTCGATGAAGGCGCGGTACACGTCCTCCGGGATTTCCAATACCCGGATGAAGCTTCCCGCCCGGTAGGTACGCGCCGAAGGTTTGCCGTACAAACAGCCCCGTTCGCCGATGATGGTACCGATCGTGAGGATATTGCGCGCCGCCGTGGCGGCATCGAGGACTTCCACCAAGCCGTTGATGAGCAAGTAGATCGCCTCCGGTCGCGACTCCTTCTTGATGAGAATGGAGCCGATGCTCACCGTCTTGGCGGGGCTGTTGGCCAGCATCGCGATCGCGTGTTCCGGGGCTCCGGGAAAGTTGCGGCGGAGCAGATCCAGGATCGTCGATTCCAATGCGACGTAGGAGGAGGTGATGAGAACATCGGCGATGCCGAAGGCGGTATCGGCGCCGATCTCTTTTTCCGACATGGTGAGCGGGTCTGCTTTGTGGCTGAGAACGATGCGGTCCGAGTCATCATCGCGGAAATCCTCGGCGATACCGTGAATCATGCCGCCCCCGATGTCGATCTTTTTCACATCCGTGGGGGTGAGGTAGTTGGCGCGCACCTGGGCCGCCAGCGCGACGCTTGTCGGATTACTCGGATCCTCCAGCTTCTGCAGTTGCTCGAACGTGCAAATATCCGCAAAGTGGCCGTAGGTGCGGTAGCCGTTACGCCACAGCGTGCGAAAAAACATGATGGTGGTCTCCACGGGATGGGGAGAGTACACCGGTTTTACCTCCAGGCCGTCGATCATGTTCCATTCATCCATGACGAGGTCATGGGGTATGAAGTACCGGTCGAACTGCTCTTCCGGAAACGACATCAGCGCCGACAGCTTCTTGCGCACCGAGGCGCGAACCATGGGGGTGGCGTAGTACGGCAGGCGGTGGTCGGCGCGCACCAGGGAGGTGAGTCCCGCGAAGTGGTCATCGTGGGCGTGAGTGTGAAAGATGCCGTCGATCTCGTTCACACTGAGCCCCAATGAGTTGAGGGTGTGCATCACGCTGGGCCCGGCGTCGATGAGGTAGATGCGCCCCTGGAACACCAGGATCCCCGCCATGCAGGGGCGATTGATGTCCCATCCGTCGCCTTCCCCGGTATGAACGATCGAGAAATACTCCCGTTTTATCTTGTGTTGGCCCAGAACGTAGGGAGGCTGATACTGCTCGGCGGGGGACAGATTGAGCGAGACTTCCTCGTAGTC
>JBMCMH010000186.1:0-4295 GCA_048614515.1 Alkalispirochaeta sp.
CTCTTATTGAAATTCTAACCTTCGGTAGGTATGTTGCAGTGATAACATACACTTTTGAGGAGGATGAACAGATGATTTCCAAGAATTCCAGGATCTTACTTGCCGCGGTGGTGGCGCTGGTGGTCATCGGACCGGCGGTGAGTGCGCAATCACTAAAAGGTATGAGTCTCAACGGGCAAACCGGCCTGATTGGGATCCCCTCCGGGCGCATCGGGTGGGAGCGCTCCGCGGAGCTCGGATTCGATCTCGGCTATCACGCTATTCTCGATGACGAGACCGCCAATATTCCCAAGGCCAGCGTCAGCCTCTTCCGGGTGGCGGAGATCTCCTTGGCCTATGACACCAATGACGGTGAAGACAACGAGGACCTTATCATCGGCGGGAAGATCCAACTCCCCACCGACCGCACCGCCGTGGCGATCGGGGGCACCTTTCAGTCCCTGCAGACCGCCGGCAACTCGGACACCGCGCAGCAGCTCTACATCGCCGCCACCTATCCGGGAGACTTCTTCAACATGCCCGCGGAGACCACCTTTGCCGTGGGTAAAACGTTTGGCGACGCCCCAGGTGTTCCCGGCGATGAGGCGATCGATTTCGGTATGGGCTTTGACCTGCTCCTCTTCCCGGATATCTTCCAGGGTTACGTCCACTGGATTAACGACTTCGCCAACTTCAGTTACAGCTGGGACGCCGTCGGCGCGAATGCCGCAGCCCGCGGCGCCTTCAATACCGGCATTCGGATCGACCTCGCCGCCAATCCCAACCTGAGCCGGTACAAATTTGTCATCGACGCGATGCTCACCGACGCCCTCGATGATAACCGCACCCTGGCCCTGGGTCTGGCGTTTGGAGCACCGATTCGCTGATCGGGCCGAACAGAACCCTCGGGTTCGACCTAAATTTCTTCAAGACCATCTTCCGGGATGGTCTTTTTTTGTCCGGCACCGTGGCGTATACTGCCGGGTATGGAACAAGTAGTACTGCGCGCACAGGACCTGGATGAGTACCTCACGGAGAACGACCGGAGGGTAGTATCGGACATGGATGAGCTCTACGGGCACGCCCTGGAGCGCATGAAAATCCTCAACAGTTCTCCCAATGAGCAACGGCAACAGCGGGCCAAGCAGGAGCTCATCGAGCTCTACCAGCAGATGGGAGACCGCATGCAGGAGCTCACCCAACAAGAGCCGCAGATCAAGGTCTACTCGTTTCAGACCCCCCGGGCGGTACACGGCGAGGCGTCCCGCCTCATCGCAAAACTCCGTGACACCCGCACCCCCCACAGTGAGTTCGTCTATTACATCCAGCGCGCCTACGAGCTACTCTTTAACCTGGCGTATGCCGCCCCCGACAACCACAGTAAGAACCACCTCATCGTTCGCACCCCCGTAACCGAACCGGTGCAGAACTTCGCGGTCCATAAGATTCCCGATGTCGACGGTGACCTGGAGAACACGGTGATGTGCGTGATGCTCCGGGGGGCGCTCCTGCCCTCTATGATCATGTCCAAGGAGATTCAGGAGTACACCTCCACCGGGTACGAGACGCCCTTTGCACTCTTTCGCATCAGCCGGGACGACAGCAAACTCGAGTCCAATATGGAGTACATCCTGGACCTGGATCGCTCCTTCTTCGACCTGGAATCTCTCCACGACAAGGATCTCATCTTTGCCGACCCCATGAACGCCACCGGCGGCAGTCTGGTAACGATCGTGCAGTACCTCCACGGCCGGGGCATTCGCCCGCGATCGGTGAAGTTCTTCAACGTCATTTCCGCGCTGAAGGGGAGCCTCCGCATCGCCCGGGCGATCGAAGACGCCACAATCTACACCCTCTGGATGGACCCCGTGCTCAACGAGGCCGCCTACATTCTCCCCGGTCTGGGAGACGCCGGCGACCGGCTCAACGGACGGGATACGGAGGAGACCTCTCGCAATATCATTCAACTCATCGCCGACTACGGGTCTACCATTTCCAATTTGTACCGTTCCCAGGTACGTCAAATCGAACAGACAGTTCTGGGGAGCACCAACGCCTCAAAACCGCGGGAGTAACCCGGTGCGTCGGGTGCTGACGGCTGCGTCCCTGGTGGTGGTGCTCTTCGCCTCCGGATGCCGAAGTGACATCTCCTCCCGGGAGCTGGCGGAAGAGTACTTCAACCTGGGGAACGCCTTCTTTGAGCTGGGTCGGTACCAGGATTCTTTTGACTACTACTCGCGGGCGATCGAGCTCTCGCCGGAGATTCCCGCCGCCGGCTATAACTTGGCCCGCCTGCACGAGCAGCGCGGCGAGTACCCGGCGGCGTTGGACGTCCTGGATGATCTCCTCGATGAGGATCCGGAGAACGGCCTCTACCGGGAGACGCGGGCGTTTGTCCTCTTTCGGGACGGGCAGCGACGGCAGGCGCGGGAGGAATACACCGCGCTCATCGGTGAGTACCCCGCCCGAGTTCGGCTCCGGTATAATTTGGGGCTACTCGAACTGGATGCGGACAATGCGGACCGCGCGTACCAAACCCTCATAGATGGGGTGGAGCTTGCCGAAGAAGATGCCGAGTACCAATGGGTGCTGTCTGAGGCGGCGTACCGATCGGGCCGAGAAGATGAGGCGGCGGAGCATCTGGAAGTGTTCCGGGGGCTGTCGGCGGAGGAGCCTGAAGAGCTGGCCCGGCTTGCCGATCGGCAGGCGGAGTGGGGCTTCTATCTGTCGGCGCTGGAGGTGCTCGAGGAGATCCCCGACACGGTTGATGGGGATGGGGATCTCCTGTTTTTGCGAGGATCCGTGGAGCTTCGGGCCACCGATGATTTTGACCGGGCGGTGGACTCGATCGCCGCGGCGGTGCGGGCGGGGTATGACCCTGAGCAAGAAACGTTTGCCGATTTGTTGGATACGCTGCCGGAAGATGAACGGACCATTATCGAAAATCGTGTCAGGGACGTGGTGGAAGATCTTGAGGCTGTGGAGGACGCTCAGGCCGGTGAGGAAGATGAGGCCGACGAGGGAGGCGAGGAAGACGAGGAAGACGAGGATTCGTCCTCGGCCCCCTCGCAAACCTCAGACGAATCCGATGCGGAGTGAGCGGCGGCCCTAATCCAGCTTCAACACCTCTTTCAGGTTTTCAAACACCTGCTCGGGTTTTGGAGCCGCATCGAGATCTACCAATTGCCCCCGGGACCGGTAGTATTCAATGAGTGGTTGCGTCTGCTCCCGGTAAACCCGAAGCCGATTCTTAATTGATTCTTCCGAGTCATCTTCGCGCTGCACCAAGGGCTCTCCCGTAACATCGTCAAGCCCCTCCTGTTTCGGCGGGCTAAACACCACGTGATATGTACGCCCGCTTCCCGGGTGAACGCGCCGTCCCGAGAGCCGGCGCACTACTTCCTCATCGTCCAGTTCAAAATTGACGACGGCGTCGAGGGTCTGCATGTCCGCCAGGGCGTCCGCCTGCGGTACCGTGCGGGGAAACCCATCGAGGATAAACCCTCCCTGGGCATCGGCTTGTTCCAATCGATCCTGTACCAGCTCAATGGTAAGCTCGTCGGGTACCAGTTCGCCACTGTCCAGAATCGCCTTTACCTTTTTCCCCAACGCGGTCTCTTGCTTAATGTTGGCGCGAAAGATGTCCCCGGTAGAGATGTGGGGAATCCCCGCATGCTCTGCCAGCTGCGTAGCCATCGTGCCCTTTCCAGCCCCTGGGGGACCGAGAAATACCAGCTTCATCGTAGAACCTCCAAATGTGAGTTGTTCAATCTTAGGGTGAGCACCACCTCAGGTCAAGAAAGCGATAGTGGATGGTATCCTACCGGACTTGCCTGGAACGGTACGAAGCACTACCGTTTACACATGAGCATTTGGAACGAACTGAACGAGAACCTGCGTGAGTCATCTCGTCAGTGGCTGGAATGGGCTAAACAGCACGCGCAAGATATCGGAGATGCCGGTATGCGTCACATCGAGCGGCAAGACCTGCTTTCTGAACGGAAACAACTCTTGCAGCGGCTGGGAGAAGTTACCGCGGACCGGTTTTTGGTAGAAGATAAAAAAACGGTACGTCATGACAGCCCTGGAGTGCACGAGATTCTCGAGCGAATCTCAGCGATTGATGAGCGGCTCACGGTACTCTCCGTAGCGGATGATGAGTCTCCTGAAAAACAGCCGGATTCAGACTCCGATCACGACCCGTCACGGGAGTAGAACGGCAGAGAGCCGTATCGGATAAATTCGCTCCTGAGTTTGCGAAAAACCGGTTGACGTGTAGGAGGCGAGTCTGGTAAGTTCCGTCTCACGCCGCACGA
>JBMCMH010000187.1:0-4289 GCA_048614515.1 Alkalispirochaeta sp.
GGCGGGATGTCCCTCAACCTCACCGTGTTCCGCTTTGACCTGGGCGTGATGTACAACCTCACCTCCGGCTCCCTGGGCGGTACGCTTGGTGCCCGCTTCCAGATCTAGATCTAACGCCGGGGCCTCAGGGCCCCGTTGATTTACGCGCCGCCCGGGGCTCTCTCGGGCGGGGTGTATTCCCACCCGTTTATATGATCGATCATCTCCTGTGATACCGGCGTAGAGCGCCCGCTCTGCATGTCCACCGCTGCAAAGATCGTGGTGCTCACCGCCGCCGGCCGGGGAGCGGTGTCTGATCGCTGCCCCGTCGATGCGGGAGCGGCCTCAGCAGAACGGTCGATTCCGGATGCCGTCGCTGGGCGTTCGACCTGGAGAAGGTGGTGGAGGGTGATGCTCTTGGTGCCGATCCGGGCGCAGCGGGTGTAGACGGTAACTTCCTCGAAGGGATGGATTTGCGAGAGGTAGTCGATGGCGGCGTGGACCACCATGACGCCGTGCTGCTGGTCGTGGTGGTGGCGGAACCCGGCGGCGTCCATGAGGTAGTATACGCGGGCGTCTTCGATGTAGGTGAGAAACGATTTGTTGTTGACGTGGCGATAGGTGTCCAGGTCGTCGTAGCGCACGCGGTAGGTTTGCCGGTGGCGATAATCGCCGGGGTTGGTGGATATGTCGCTGGTGCGGGTGGCCATGGTGGGTGATTGTAGCGTGACGGCGGGGGCGGTGTACAATACCGACATGGTGCGATTGATCATTACCGGCGGGACGTTTGACAAGCAGTATGACGCGATTCGCGGTGAGCTCACGTTTCAGAAGACGCACCTACCGGAAATCCTGGAGACCGTGGGGTGCACGGTACCGGTGAGCGTGGAAATTAACCAACTCATCGACAGCTTGGAAATGGGTGATGCTGATCGGGAGAAGGTGGTGGCGGCGTGCCGGGCGGCATCGGAAAACCGGATCGTGATTACCCACGGGACGGATACGATGACGGTCACCGCCGAGCGCCTGGCGAGGGAGATCGCGGCGGAAACGATGGCCGGAGCTTCCGCGGAGCAGGCCCGCGGCAAAACGATCGTGCTCACCGGGGCGATGGTGCCGTTTACCGTGGCGGGATCGGATGCGCTGTTTAATCTGGGGGGAGCCTTGGTGGCGGTGCAGACGCTCCCGCCGGGGGTGTACATCGTGATGCACGGTCGAGCGTTTTCTGCGGGGCAGGTTGAGAAAGACCGAACTATCGGAAGATTTGTCGATACGAGTCGATAGGACTTGACGGCTGTGCGCTGCTGGAGTATTGTACTGGTGTACTAATTAAATAATACACCAATACGGTGGTACAAGGAGCAAGCATGTTGGACATGAAGGGGGTGCGTTTCGGATACGGTACACGAAGCGTGCTGTTTGAAACACTGGATTTTACCGTGCGCCCCGGGGGAATCGTGGGGTTGCTGGGGAAGAACGGCGCCGGAAAGACGTCGTTATTGAAACTGGGAACGGGGCTGCTGTTTCCCCGGGCCGGAGAGGTAACCCTCTTTGATGCGCCGGCGTGGCGTCGCAAACCGGAGGTGCTCTCCCGGATCGCCTACGTGCCGGAACAGTTTGATGTGCCGTCGATTCGGCTCAAACCGTATGTGGAGCGGCTGGCCGCCTACTATCCGCGCTTTGACCATTCCCAGATGGAGCGGTACCTGCAGCGCTTTGAGGTTACCGGCAACGGCAAACTCTCGGAACTCTCCTTTGGACAGCAGAAGAAGGTCCTGCTCTCTTTTGCGCTTGCCACGGGGGCGGAGCTGGTCGTGTTGGATGAGCCCACCAACGGTCTGGACATTCCGTCTAAGCAAATATTTCGGCAGCTCACGGCGGAGGCCGCCGGGGATGAGCGGGCGTTTATCGTCTCAACTCACCAGGTGCGCGACGTGGAAAGCCTGATCGATCCGATCGTGGTTTTGGACGATGGCGCGGTGGTGTTTCAGGCGAGTCTGGAGGATATCCAGGCGGGCATCTCGTTGCGCCGCTTTGAGTCGGAGGTGGCTGCCGAGCGCGCCGGGGCGGTTGCAATGCAGACGCAACTGGGAAGCTCTGTGGCGCTGGTTCCCCGGGAGCACGGCGGCGGTGAGGAGTTGGGCTCCGAGATCGATCTGGAGTTGCTGTTTCAGGCGGCGGTGACGCATCCCGATGAGATGATGCGCGTGTGCGGAGGTGAACTATGAGACGGTTTATGCATTCGATTCAGCACGAACTAACGCTGCAGTACCGCAATATTCTCATCGCCTCCGGGGCGGTGGCAGGAGGGATGATGCTCTTTGCCATGCTCACGTGGATCGGCGGGGTGGAGGCGTTTGATCTGTGGCCGGGGTACCAGTTGGCGATGGTGCTCATCGGAGTTCTGGTGACCAGCGGCACCTTCGGCGAGTTGCGCTCTCCGGGGCAGCGCATCGCCTACCTGCTGCGGCCGTCCACGGTGTGGGAGAAGGCGGGTTCCAAAATCCTCGTGACCACGGTATTTGTCTGGCTCTCGGTAACCGCGGCGTTCTTTCTGGCGGCGGTGCTGTCGGCGGGGTTGTACGGCATCGTTTCCGCCGGCAATGAGGCGGCGCGGGCGTTTGAGATCTCCTTTGCCGGAGGCGAGTGGTGGCGGATCGCGGGAGAGGCGTTTGTCTCCTACCTGCCGGTGCACGCGATCTTCTTCTTCGGGGCGGTGTATTTTCGTAAGCACCCCGCCGGGCGCACATTGCTTTCCATCGTGGGATGGATCGGAAGTTACGCGGTACTTGCGGTGGTGGCGGTACGCGTCATTTTCGGGGGCTACATTCAGGAAGCCCAATCCGGCAGTGGACGGATGCGCGCGTTTGGCCACGAGTTGGGGTCGCAGGACGCATTTGTCTTCGATGGACGCCTGTGGAACGAGGTGATGCCGTGGTATCTGCAGAATCCGGAGGCCCTTGAGCCGATTTTGACAACGGCGATCGTGGTGATCTTCTGGTTGTTGGCGGTACTGCGGTTGCGCGAGACGGAGGCGTAGGATGCGCTTCGAACAGGGCCGCTCGATTTACGAGCAGATCGTTGAATACATTGAGAATCAGGTGCTCACGGGGGAGCGCCTCCCCGGTGACCGGCTGCCGTCGGTACGGGAACTGGCGGTAGAGCTGGGAGTTAATCCGAACACGGTACAGCGCAGCTACAGTCGCCTGCAGGAGAATGGGCTCATCTACAATCAGCGTGGTGTCGGCTATTTTGTTGCCGATGATGCGGAAACGCAGACGCGACGGATTCGCCGGCGGGAGTTTGAGACGGAGACGTTGCCCCGCGTCTTTGAAACGATGGAAGCGGTGGGATATACCGTGGGAGAACTACAGGACGCCTGGAAGGCGTGGCAACATCAGGGAGAGATATCATGAAGAAGTACACGAACATGGTCCTGGCGGGATTGTACGGATTGGGAGTGGTGGTGATGATCGCGACGCTCTTGATCGTCCGATACCGGCTGGATCAGGCGGTAGAACTGTCGGTGTGAGGCGCGGATGCGCCGATTACACCACGCGGTTGCGCGTTTCTCCTCGCCGCCAGGCGGCGAGGTTGGCGGCTACCTCATTCACCAGCCGCTGCCGCGCTTCCACTGCGCTCCACGCGCAGTGCGGCGTTACCAGTAAATTCAAATCGCCCCGGGCGAGGCGCGGGGGCACGGGTGAGTTCCGAGGCGGCTCTTCTTCCAGGACATCCAGCCCGGCCCCGGCGATCTCGCCGGTCTCCAACGCGGAAATGAGCGCGGTCTCATCCACGATGCCGCCCCGCGCCACATTAACGAGCAACGCCGAGCGCTTCATTCGGCTGAGCTCGTCTGCCCCGATCAGGCCGTGGGTTCCCTCCGCCAGGGGCACGTGCACACTCACCACGTCGCTTTCCGCGAGGAGCTCATCAAACGCGACGACCCGGTGGGGCGGCGCTTCCACCGGACGCCGGTTCCACACCAGCACGCGCATCCCAAAGCCTTCGGCGATGCGCGCGGTGGCTTGCGCCGTTGCTCCCCAGCCTACCAAGCCGATCGTTTTTCCCGCCAGCTCAAAGGTGGGGTAGCGGAGCAGGGTGAACATCGGTGAGGTGCTCCAGGAACCGCGGTCCACGTCGGCGGCGTAGTCTCGGATGCGTCCGGCCAGGTTCAGGATCAGGGCGAAGACGTGTTGGGGAACGGAGTACCGGGCGTATCCGGCAACGTTGCTCACCGCCACGCCCCGCTCCTGCGCCGCCTCGAGATCGACGTTGTTGACGCCGGTGGCGATCACCGCCACGTGGCC
>JBMCMH010000188.1:0-4206 GCA_048614515.1 Alkalispirochaeta sp.
GCTGCTGCCCGACCTCGACGGCCAAGCGGTAGCTGCCTGGTTCGGGCGTTTCCACCTCGTCGCCCAATTCTCTCGATCCGTTCCGCTCCGCAGCCGATCCACGTTTGACGCATGACGGATTCGGCTGGTACCCTTGACATATAGGCAATGAGCCGGGTGTGAGGTGTCGCATCCGACCATCTCGTTCTCACGTCTTGAAGGAGGCAACTATGGAATCTGTAGCGGAGTTCTTTAGTCTCGGGTACTTCATTGCAGCATTCGGAGGTGGGCTGTTCGGTGCCGCTCTCGGCGCGCTTCCGGCGTTCATTTTCACGGGGTTTCTCGTGATCGCCGGTGAAGTGATCACGGTGCTGGGCGAGAGCTCGGCGGTTACCACTCATGTAGCGTTTGGAGCCGTTTTCGGACCGCACATTTCGTTTGGTGGGGGTGTTGCGGCGGCCGCTTTTGCAGCCAAGAAGGGTATTTTGGACGCCGGCCGTGACATTCTGACACCGCCGACAAAAGGTGGCGTTCGAAGCGATTTCTGGCAGGTCTTGGTTGTGGGAGGTCTCTTCGGCGTGATCGGCCACCTTATTCGAGCGATCGGCGAGGGGGTTCTGGCGCTGCCCACCGATAATATTGCGCTAGGCGTGTTCCTGTCCGCACTGATCGTTCGCGCGGTGTTGTCTCCCGGAAACACAGGCATCTTCGGGAAGTTTGACTCCTCCGTCGCATCAAGCCGAATGTCCTATCCGGAAGATAGAAATAACGCGTGGCTCCCCTTTTTCAGCCGCATTGAGCTGCTGTTGTTGGTGGGAGCGGGGGTAGGTGCGCTTTCGGCATGGATGTCACTACTTACCGACAGCACGTTTATCGGATTCGGTATATCAGCGGCGTCACTTATCGCGCTCAATGCGATTGGACCCGTACCTGTTACCCATCACATTTCGCTGGTCGGCGCCTTGGGAGGTCTTGCGATGGCCGGTCCCCTGGGAGCGACGGCGGGTATTATCGGCGGCCTCGTCTTTGGAATAATCGCCGCGTTGATCGGTGAACTCGGGGCGCGACTGTTCATAAGCTGGGGTGATACCCATATAGACCCGCCGGCGTTCACAATCTTCATCGGTACGAGCCTCGTTATCGGCCTATCAGCGCTGCTCCCATTTATGGAGAATCCCCTGTAGCGCTTGGAGACGCGGGTGACCCCATTAACGATATCCGGGTGGGAGTTAGCGTCTCGTCCCGGGCAGCCTGCCCTTTGCGGGGCGGGCCGAGTGCCTCGGCGTCAGCAGAACCGAGGACTAATCGGGAATTACGAAGAGCTGAAGCGGTCGAACCCACAAGGCTCTACGACCGGATCGGCTGTAGCCGGTACCTCGGGCCGGACACTCGCGCCCCCGCAAAGTAGAGCCGCAAAAGAGTCTCGGCGACCGAGGTAGGCCGGGAAGCGGGTACCGGCTGGAAAAATCTGGAGACTCCGCGCAGACTGATACCAGATGGGCGCGATTAAGGCTCTTAAAGAGTTGATAAGCGAGCGTGACGGGGTCGTCATACCGGCGGGGTTTGTTGTCCCCGCCGCGTTTTCCGCCGGGGCGATTGTCGCGTTTTCGATCCCCGGTACCGGCTACTCCATCGCGGGAGCGGCGCTCCTCCTCGTCCAGGCGGTGTGGCTCTTGCGTTTCCTTCGTGTCCGTGCCGCAGCCGCCGCGGAGCAGGAAGCACGCCACGACAGGCGGCGGCAGCTTCTTTCGACCCTCGCCCACGAGCTGCGCACACCGCTGACGGTGATCAGTTCCAGCGTTTCAATCCTGATGGACGAAAAACGTAACGGCACTCTCGACGAACGGCAGCGACGCTTTCTCGGGAGCATATACAGCAACGCGCACCGTCTCGAAACACTTACCGAAAACGTACTGGCAGGGCTCAAGATTGAGAGCTGGAGCGATTCGCTGCGCCTGCGCCCGGTTGACCTCCGGAAAGAAGTGATCTCTGTCGTACGCTCCCTGGAGCCCACCCTGGCAGTCCGAGGGCAGAGAATCCACTACATGTTTCCGTCGATGCTCTCCCGCGCTCAGGCGGATCCCGAGTGGATCGCCCAGGTGTTGATCAACTTGATTCACAACGCCGGAAAACACACAGAAGCGTCGGGGGTGATCGACATTCGCGTTACCGAGAACGAGCACTTCATCGTTCTCTCCGTATCTGACAACGGCTCCGGGATTCCTCAAAGGCGGCGCCCGGACCTTCTAGAAGATTTCGTTCAGGGAGACCCGGAGAGCGAGGCCAGCACCGAGGGGTCCGGTCTCGGTCTTGCGATCGTTCGCCGGATAGTCGCGCTTCACGGCGGCGAGCTATACGTCGCCGGGCGCCCCGACGGGGGCACTACCGTCTCGGTCACGTTGAAAAAGGCGGCGAGCCGGGGATAGGATACCCCCATGGGAGAGATCGCCTTCGTTCTCGTCGTCGAGGACGAGCCCGACGTGCTGGATATCCTCGAGTATCTCTTCGCCTCCGAAGGGTACGAGGTCGCCACCGCGCACTCGGCGGAGGAAGCCTGGGAGATCATCGCTATGCGGGTTCCCGATGCAATCGTCCTCGACGTCGAGCTTCCCGAGGAGAGCGGTCTCGAGTTCTGCCGAAAAGCGCGCCCCCAGGGGATTCCGGTGATTATGGTGAGTTGTCACGACCGGGACGATGAGGTGATCGCCGGCCTCGAAACGGGGGCAGACGACTACGTCCGGAAGCCGTTCAACAATCGGGAACTGGTGCTACGGGTCGGGCGCATTCTCGAGCAGCGGTCGGCATCCCCGCAAAGTGCGGGTGGATCAGCGGCGAGGGTGTCTATCGGTGACCTCCTGGTGGATCGTTCGGAGGCACGGGTCTGGCGGGGCGATCGTGAGATCCACCTGAGCCCGACGGAGTGGAAGATCCTCGACCTGTTGATATCGCGACGGGGACAGCCGCAGAGTGTGAAACGGATTCTGGAGCACGTGTGGCACGTCGACAGCTGGATCGGCGGCGCGGAGATGGTAAAGGTCAATATCCGACGCCTTCGGAAAAAGATCGAACCGAACCCCCGGGAACCGGTGATAGTCCTCAATCGCCGGGGCCGGGGATACTTGGTGGGGTAGGTGCCGCCGAGAGAAGGGGTCGGGCTGCGATACCGGGCGTTGGACCCATCGAAAACTGTTACCAAATTGTCTCTTTCTCTTAACCTTCGCCTCACTATTGGAATGCACCTTTACAGGAACAAACCTTCAGGAGGTCTCTTATGAAACGGTTGTTGAGTGTGTTGATTATTCTGGCACTGGTTACCGGCGTTGCGGCCGCATCGGGGCAAGCAGAACCGGACCAGCGGGTCACTGCGTATACTACCCTGGACGAAGAGCTGGCCCGAGAGGTGTTCGCGGCGTTTACCGAGGATACCGGTATCGAGGTCGACTGGGTTCGCCTTTCCACCGGTGAAGCGGTCGCCCGAATCGAGGCGGAGAGCAACAACCCGCAGGCGAGCGTCTGGTACGGTGGCGTCGGCCTCGGTCACATCGAAGCGAAGCAAAAGGGTCTCACCACACCCTACCAGTCTCCCGCAGCCCAGATGGAGGACCAGTTCCGTGACGAGGAGTGGTATTGGTCGGGCATCTACGCCGGTCCTCTGGCGTTCGAGAGCAACGTGAACCAGCTGGAGCGATACGATCTCGAGAAGCCCACCAGCTGGGAGGATCTTCTCGACCCCGCGTTCGAAGGTCAGATCCAGATGTCGAACCCCGGATCCTCCGGTACCTCCTATAACGTTCTAGCGACTATGGTCCAAATTTTGGGAGAGGACGAGGGGTTCGAGTACATGGCGGATCTCGACAAGAATATCACCCAGTACACCCGCTCCGGCTCCGCTCCCGGCCGTAACGCCGCGATCGGCGAGATCACCGTGGCGATCGGGTATGCCCATGACGGCGTCCGGCTCATCGCCGAGGGGTATCCCCTTGAGCTCTCCTTCCCGAGTGAAGGAACAGGCTACGAAATCGCATCAGTCTCGATGATCGCAAACGGTCCCGAGGAGGAACAGGAAGCGGCAAAGAAGCTGATTGACTGGGCACTGAGTGAGCGCGCAGCGGAACTCTACGCCGAGAAATTCGTGGTACCCTTCGTGGACGTACCCCTTGCTGACGGCGCGGTTCCGATCTCGGAGGTCAATACGATCGATCAGGACGACGTGTGGGCCGCCGCCAA
>JBMCMH010000189.1:0-4177 GCA_048614515.1 Alkalispirochaeta sp.
CTCCTGTACACCAGCATTTCGATTCTCAGTGTGGTGGCGATCTTTGCCCTGACGTTTTTTTCGCTCTACCGCACGCTGCAACAAGACGACATGCGGGAGATGCAGAATCGCCTCCTGAGCTATTGGGCCCAATTCCAAACCGGCGGCGTGGACCTCCTGCGGGATGAGGTTGGCGTCAACAATCTGCTGGTGGGGGAGCGCCCGTTTTTCGTGCGTGTGGCGGACCGGGAGAACGAGACGGTCTTCTTTAGCTACCCCCGCGTCTGGCAGAGCTTCAATTTTGACCGCCTGGAACGGCTGGAGCTGGAACCAAACCAGATTCGCGTGCTGCGTTCCGATGAGTTCGACTACCGGGTGGAGGTGTCGGGGATCTGGCTCTCGGAGCAGTATTTTCTACAGCTGGGCCTCTCCGACGAGAACCGCCAGCGCCTCATGGGCCTCTTTCAGCGCAACTTTCTCCTCATCGCCACGGCCGTGGCGGTGGCGGGGTTCGCGGTGGGGTTGGTCACCGCCACGCGGGCGTTGCGGCCGATCTCCCGGGTTACGGCGGTGGCGCGGCGTATCGTGGATACGGGGCGGCTGGATGCGCGGGTGGAGCAGGGTACCGGCGGGCGGGAACTCACGCAACTGGTAGACGTGATTAACGCGATGCTGGGCAAGATCGAGCGGCTGGTGGATGGGATGCGCGACACGGTGGACATGGTGGCCCACGATCTGCGCACGCCGATCACCCGCCTGCGGGCTCGGGCGGAGCTCGCCCTTCGCAGCGGTGATGCCGCCGACACCGAGGCCGCGCTGGCGGAGACGGTGGAACAGAGCGACGAGATCCTGCGGATTGTCAACACGTTGCTGGACATCACCGAGGCGGAAAGCGGCGTCATGCACCTCTCGCCGGAGCCGGTGCCGCTTCCGGAGCTGCTCACGGAGGTTCGGGACCTGTATGAGATGGTCGCCGAGGAGCGGGGCATCACGCTGCGTCTGGAGGTTTCGGACCCCTCGGGGCAGCAGGCGGAGCAGCTTACCGTGCAGGCGGACCGGCTCCGCCTGCGGCAGGTAGTGGCCAATTTGGTGGACAACGCGGTGAAGTACTGCCGGGAAGACGGGTTGGTGACGTTGGGCGCCCGGGCCGTGCCGGATGAGTCGGCCATGGAGCTCTCGGTGAGCGATACGGGTCCCGGGCTCTCAGAGACGGAGCGCGAGCGGGTGTGGGATCGCATGTATCGCGGCCCCATCCAGCCGAGTCAACGCGGCCTTGGGCTGGGGTTGAGCCTGGTCCGAGCGATTGTGCACGCGCACAACGGGTCGGTAGATGTCCAATCCACGCTCGGCAAGGGGGCGCGCTTTGCCGTGCGTCTCCCCGTTGGGGGGCCGGACTCGGGGGCTCGCCGCTAACGGCGTATCCGCTTGCGTTCCTCGCCGTGGAGGAAATACCATATCGGTAAAGGATTGTATCAGGTGAGTAGAATACTCGTTGTGGAAGATGAATATGCCGGTCGGTCGCTCGTAGAGAGCGTGCTTTCTCAGCACGGCTACCAGGTGGACGCGTGTGAATCGGTCGCTGCCGCGCTGCAGTTGTTTCGGAGTACTCGGTACGACGTCATTTTGTCGGACTACTTTATGCCGAAGATGAACGGCGATGAGCTCTTGCGGGAAGTACGGGCGGTAGACCGGGATACGCCCTTTCTCTTTCTTACGGCCAATACCGACGTAAAAGTTGCGGTGGATCTGGTGAAAGCCGGCGCAGATGATCACATTATCAAGCCGATCGTGGGAGAAGAACTACTCTTTCGGGTGGAGAAGACGCTGGAGGATCGTCGGCACCGGCGCCTCATGCGGCGGGTTGAGCAGGAGCGGGAACTGTTGGAGTTGGAACGGAAACAGCTCACCAAGTGGCGCCTGCTATACGCGGGGAAGGACATTACCCAAACGGAGCAGATGATTAACCTCCTCTCCCGGACCATTAATCAGGCGGGAGGGTTTTTGTGGGTAGACCTCCTCAACGGCGTGCTGGAGGATGCGCAGTCCTCCGCAGGCACGGATTCCGCCGCCGCCACGACGTCCGCCGATACCTCGGTTACGGTGGACCGGGAACTGTTGCAGATGGTGCTCACAGCCGGGGCGGGGCAGAAGGAGATCTTTGATTACGTCACCTTCATTTCCGGTCTGGACACGATGTCCCTCGATCCGGTGGTGGTGCCGGTGGGCGAGTTCCTATCCGCTGTGGAAGGTCAGGCTGCGGAGATGGTAGGAAGTGCGGCGGGGTCTTCCACTGCTTCCGATCGCACCCTGCGAGTGATGCGTTCTTCGCAGGAGCTCACCGGGAGCGTCCGCGTGGACCGCCGGTACCTGGAGCAGGCGGTCCACGAGGTGTTGGTGAACGCGATCAAGTTCTCGCCCCCGGATGGGCGGATCGTCCTCGGGTTTGCCTACAATGCTGAGTCTCCCGAGTATCTGGATATTACGGTGTCCAATACGGCCCGCGCCACCCAAGCGGTGGACCGTGACGGTCAGCCGATCGTCGGTGTGCCGTATGACTATTCGGAGTTGGTGTTTGACTTGTTCTACACGATCGAAGCATTTCAAACGAGCGCGCCCGACGAGCAGTGGGGATACGGAACCGGTCTGTATGTGGTGCGAAAACTGCTCAGGCGACATGGCGGATGGGTTTCTGCTGCGAACGGGGTGGATTATACGCGCGGTATACCGGAGACGATGGTTCGGATCACCATGTCGCTGCCGCTGGAACAGGAAGGATAGGTATGGCGGAAAAAATTCTTATTGTGGACGATTCGGTGTCCATGCGGCAGATGACTACCATTGTGCTCAAGAGCGCGGGATATACGGTGGATGCCGCCGCCGACGGTTCAGAGGGCCTTGGCAAACTCGACGACCAGGTGAGCGCGGTGATCACCGATTACAACATGCCCGGCATGAACGGGGTGGAGTTTATTCGGGCGGTGCGTTCGGGATCGGTCGCAGCCTCAGTGCCGATTATTATGCTCACGACCGAGTCCGACCAAGCGAAGATGGAGGCCGGGCGGGAGGCAGGCGCCACGGCGTGGTTGGTAAAGCCGTTTGACAAAGAAAAGCTGCTCAAGGTGATTAAGCGCGTCACCGGCACGGTAACGTTCTAACGATGACCGAGGTACTGGTAGAGCCGCAGGAGGACCGGGTGGACATCTCCGTCGGCGGCGACGTGACGATTAGCGGTGTCCATGAGCTTCATCGCCACGTGCGGGCGGCGCTCACCTTTGAGCTTCCGGTCACGGTGCATCTCGATCAAGTGCGTACGTTCGATCTCGTGGGGCTGCAACTGCTCATCGCAGTCCAACGGGAGGGAGCGTCTCGGGGAACGCCGGTGGAGTTCACGGGTGACGCTACGCTGGAGCGCGTTCGTCGTATGCGCGCGTTTGCTGGACTGCCGGAAGGGTAGATGCCGATGCATGATGATCCGTTAGAGACGTTTCGTGAGGAGGCGCGGGAGCTGCTGGCTGAGCTCGAGGAAAGCCTCCTGGGACTTGAGGATGACCCCGCGAATCGCGACTTGGTTGATGCGGCCTTTCGTAGCCTGCACACCATTAAGGGGTCCGGCACGATGTTTGACCTTCCGGAGCTGGTCACCTTTGCCCACACAATGGAGGCGGTCTTTGACCGGGTGCGCGCCGGAGAGGTCCCACTCACCAGCAATCTCATCAGCCTGGCGCTTCGTGCCAAGGATCATCTGGAGGCGCTGCTCTTTACACCGGAGGCGGAGGGCCTCCACGCGCACGGTGAGGAGCTGCTGGCGGTCCTCGATCGGGTAGTGCCCGGCGAGAGCGCCCGCAAAACGTCACCGGCTGAGCCGCAGCCCACTGACGACCGGAGTGAACCGGACGTTCCGGAATCGGACCCGCCGGATACGTTCCACATCTCCTTTGTGCCTTCCCGGGACTACTTCCGGAACGGGGGGAATCCGTTGGCGATCTTTGAGGAACTGCGAGACCTCGGGGAGGCACGCATTACCGCCGACCTGGACGAGATGCCGCCGGTATCGGAAATGGAGCCGGACGGATGCTATCTCCGATGGGAGATAGAGATCACCACATCGGCGTCGTTGGAAGATGTTCGGGATTGCTTCATGTTTGTACCGGATGCGGTCACGATCCGCCGGGAGGGGCTCCCCCAGAAAGGCGAGCCG
>JBMCMH010000190.1:0-4129 GCA_048614515.1 Alkalispirochaeta sp.
TCGTTGTAGACTTCCCATCCCACCGAGAGGCAGAGGTCATCGATCTCTTTCTGGCTGTAATCGGCTACCTGCGCCTGGGCGGCCCGGGCGCGCTCCACGTACTCCGCCACCAGGGCGGCATCGGTATCTTCTGCACCGGCCATCAGCTGAAGTTCTCCTCTTCGATCTTCTGCACCATGCCGTAGGCGTTTTTGAGCCATTCGGCGCGCTCTTCCATCGTTTCGGTGAACGCCAGATCCAGCCAGGAGGCGACGATATCCACGCCGAGCTTGGGTGCGGTGATCCAGCCGCCCATCGTTACCACGTTGGCGTTGTTGATAATACGACCTTTGCTCGCGGCGAAGACGGTGTCCGCCACTACGGCGTAGACGCCCTTGTACTTGTTGCACACGATCCCCATGCCCTGGCCGGTGCCGCAGATCGCCACACCCCGGTGGGCGCGGCCCTCCTGAATCGCTTTCGCTACTTTCGGCGCCTGGACGGGGTAGGGCTCGTTCTCGTCGGCGGAATACAGGCCGAAGTCCAGGACTTCCACGTCGTCGCGGCTCTTGAGGTATTCGGTGACCGCGTCCTTCAGGGGGAAGCCCGATTTGTCGCTTACAATCGCTATCGTTTCTTTGGTTGCCATAGTTGTTCTCCTTGTGTGTTGGTGCGTCAGGCGCCCACCGGCTGCGGATTCTTGGCCTTCTTGGCCATCAGTTTCTGTGCTTCGCTCACCAGGTTGTCAGCGGTGAGGCCGAAGCGTTTCTGCAGGTATTCCTGGGTTCCCACTTCGCCGAACTCATCCTGGATGCCGACGCGGCTCTGGTAGACGGGGGCGTGCTCGGTGAGGACTTCCGCCACGGCGCTACCGAGGCCGTTGCGGACCTGGTGGTTTTCGGCGGTGAGAATTGCGCCGGTTTTGCGGGCCAGGTCGATGACTAACGCTTCGTCAATCGGCTTAACCGTGTGCATGTCGACGACGGTGGCGTGCACCCCGTGGCCCTCGAGCGTGGCGGCGGCGGCGAGCGCCTCGGCCACCATAATCGCTCCGGTGGCGATAATGGTGAGGTCCGTCCCCTCGGTGATCACTTTGCCCTTGCCCAGCTCAAACTCTTCCGAATCGCCGTAAATCGGGGTGATCGCTTTGCGGTGCAACCGGAGATAGCTCGAACCCTGGCGGTAGGTGATCTGCGGCATCAGTTTGCGCAGGCTCACCGGATCGCTCGGTTCACAGATATAGATGCCGGGAATGGTGCGCATGAGGCCCATATCCTCAAAGGACATGTGGGTGCCGCCGTTGAACGCCGCCGATACGCCGGGATCGGTACCGGTGAGCTTCACGTTCTGCTTGGCATAGTTGGCGGAGATAAAGAACTGGTCGAACGTTCGCCGCGCGGCGAAACAGGTAAACGTTGCGGGGAAGGGAATCATTCCGGTGGTGCTCAGGCCCGCGGCGATTCCCACCATGTTAGCCTCGGCCACGCCCACGTCGATCCAGCGATCTTTGAATTGGTCCTTGAAGTCGAAGGTGCCGTTGGCGCGCATCAAGTCGGCATCAAGCACGGCGATGCGCTCGTCCTTGGTGGCCATTTCCGAGAGGAGCTGTCCGTAGACCGCCCGCATTTCTACCCCGTCGGTTGTCTCGGAGCGATTGATGACGTAGTTCATACCAGGGCCTCCTCTTCCTTTTTCAGTGCGGCAAACGCTTCTTTCGCCTGTTCGGCGGTGATCGGCATGTTGTGATTCTTGAAATCGCCTTCGCAGAAGGAGACGCCTTTGCCTTTGATCGTGTCGGCGATAATCATGGACGGTCGACTCTTCTCTTCCATTGCCGACAACACCGCCGCGTCGAGCGCCTCGAAATCGTGTCCATCAACCTGTTGCGTGTACCATCCGAAGGCGGTCCAGCGGTCGGCAAGATGATCGGTCTTCATGATGTCATCGATGTGACCGTCGATTTGCATCTTGTTGTAGTCGGTAAAGGCGATCAGGTTGGACAGACCGAACATCGCCGCGGACATCGCCGCTTCCCACGTCTGCCCTTCGTTGGTGTCGCCGTCGCCGATCAGGCTGAAGACGCGGCCCGGGAGCTTCTGAATGCGGTGACCCAGGGCGATTCCCACCGCCGCCGAGAGGCCCTGCCCCAGGGATCCGGTGGTCATGTCGATGCCGGGGGTACGGTTCATGTCGCAGTGGCTCGGTAGGTTGGTGCCGCCCTGATTGAGGGTGTGCAGCATGTCCCGGGGGAAAAAGCCGCGGTCCGCCAAGACGGCGTAAAGCGCCGGGCCGGCGTGTCCCTTGGACATGACGAACTTGTCCCGCATGAGATCCTTGGGGTTGGTGGGGTTATTCCGCAGGTGGCGGTAGTAGAGAATCGTCAGGATTTCAATGATCGAAACCGACCCACCCACGTGGCCGATTCCCAGATGGGCTATCTCATCAATGGTGAGTCGCCGAATATCGATCGCTTTCTGTTTCAGATCGCGCAATTCGGAACTGTTCATGTTGACTCCTTTATTTCTTTCTGAAAGTAATAAACCAAGATTAGCATGAGTTATTCTCGCTGTAAAGTGCCGTAGCGCCGTAACCGCGCCACTTCCTTCCCCGGGCTCGGACCGCCGCCGGCGGCCCCGTGTTCCTTGCCAATTTCCCAGACGCTTGTCATACTCTGTTGCGAGGTTCTGTTTTTTTTCAGTAACTAACTATGCACAAGCCACTACGAAGCCGCGACGTGCGGGCCAGCAACGAAAACCTCGTCCTCAGTCTGATATTTCAACAGGGCTACGCCTCACAGTCCGCGGTGGTGCAACAGACCGGACTCAAAGCACCCACCGTGTTTCGGATCTTCACGAAGCTGGAAGAGGAAGGTTTCATTCAGTCGTGCTCAGACAGTGCCGCCGGATCCCCGGCCACCGGATCCGGAGAACGAAAAGGTCGGCGGCCCAACCTGTACTGCGTGGAGCCCTCCAGTGCGTACGCGATCGGCGTGGACTTCTCCCGGCTGGCGGCGGCCGTAATCGTGGTTAACTTTGCCAATGAAGTGATTCATCACCGCAGCATCGAATTGAGTCGCTCCGACGATCGCGACGCGGTGCTGCTGGCGGTGGAGGAGCTCATCGCAGCCGCCATTTCCGAAAGTGCCGTCAATCCCCAGGCCGTGCTCGGTATCGGACTGGCGGCGCCGGGGGTAGTGGATACTGCTACCGGGAAAGTAATCGACTACCGGCGGATCGAGGGACTCAATGGGTACTCTCTGCGAGACCACTTTGAAGCGCGGTTTTCCATGCCGGTGTACGTGCACAACAACACCTCGGTGATCGCCGCGAGCGCCTACCACTACGGAGACGCCCTGGAGGTGGATAGTCTGCTTACCGTGCTGGTGCGTAGCGGCGTTGGGGCCGCGCTCATCACCCACGGCGACATCTTTCTGAACGGGACCGCCACCGCGCTGGAGGTGGGGCGCATGACACTCTCGCCGGAATCGGTGGAAGGGGTCGCCCAGGATGCCGACACCTTGGAGCAAACCGTGGCGGAACGGCCCATGCTGGAGCGCCTTCAGGAGCATTACGCCGTGACCGGGTGGGAAGATGCCGAAGAGAAACTCAGCCCCGTGGAAGTCTCCAGCGCCCTATACCGCGAATGTCTCGCCGTGGGTACCGCGATTCGTAATCTCCACCACCTGTTCCACCCCGAAGCGATTCTCCTGGTGACGCGTTTCCCCCTCCTGTCTCAGGTCCTCGGCGACGCGATCCGCAGCGTCCTCCCGGAGCGCACGGTCATCCCTACCGTCTACGACCCGATCAAGGCGTGCTACGGCGCCACCGACATCGTCTTCCGCCGTTTCTTCGCCGCCACCCGCGAATAGCGCCGGCCCGATCCAGCGCACCTCACCCCCAGCCCGAGCCGGAAAGTCCCAGCCAGCCAGCCCCGACCGGCAAGCCCCAGCCAGCCCCGACCGGCAAGCCCCAGCCCGACCGATAACAACCGAAATACCCCGTAGAAAAGTGCAAACAAAAAGTGCACACCCCCTGCGGCCGGGCAACACAAATTGTTTGCACAATTCTACGGTTCGGCTGATGCTGGTCTGTCCCGCTGTCCCGCTGTCCCGCTGTCCCGCTGTCCCGCTGTCCCGCTGTCCCGCTGTCCC
>JBMCMH010000191.1:0-4119 GCA_048614515.1 Alkalispirochaeta sp.
AGATTCCAGTATCGTACCGTTCCGTCCGGGGCGAATCCTTGCACGGGGACTTCCTGGATTCCATCGAGGAGTTCCCGAAATCGTGCTTCGCTCTCCCGAACCACGCGTTCCGCGTCCCGCTGGGCCGTTTCCTCCTGCCGGCGCACCTCGGTGTGGGAGATCAGTTTTGCCATGACGCGCAGCAAGTTGACGGTGGACTCGGTTATGGACCACTCCTCCCGTACCGCATCAAACCCGACGAATCCGATATTCGTGCCGCCGTGCATGAGCGGGAGGAGCAGGGTCGACTTGATGTCCTGCGCGTCGAGTATTGCTCGCACCGGATCGCCCTCGGGAAGCTCCGCAACGCGCTGAACCCAGTACGCCTCGTTTCTGCGGTGGTTGTCCATTATTGCGGACAATTCGCTGAGCGGTACCGCCTGCAGATTGTCGATCTCGGGAGTGATTCCCGGGGCACACCACTCGTGGGTATTGGTGGAGACTCCCCGATCGAAGTCATTGTAAAACACGAACACCCGATCGAACCCTTTGAACGTGCCGACTTCCTGCAGCATCCAGTCCACGCGGCTATCAACTTCATCAAGCGGAACATCGATCAACTCGGTGGCTATGGTCATGATGAGCTGCTGCAGGGCCGCCTGCTGGTGGAGTTCGGACTCGGCGTGTTTTCGACCGCGTATGTCCCGGGCGACCCCGAAGAGCATTTTCCGCTCCCTCAGCTCAAAGAAAATGCCGTTCACCTCGACGGGAATCAGCGTACCGTTCTTGTGTCGGTGAATTGTCTCGAAGAGGATCGAGCTTCCTTTCTGCTGCCCGTGCCAGAACGAGGCGAAACCTTCACCAGGGTAATTGGGATCGATGTCGGCAATTCTCATGGTGAGGAGTTCGTCCCGAGTGTACCCGATCATTTCGCAGGCGACCTTGTTCACGTCGAGAAACCGGCCGTCTTCGTCGAGCAGCTGGACCGCGTCGATGCTGTTCTCCATGAGGTTGCGAAACATCGCCTCGCTGTCGCGCAAGGCATCTTCCGCGCGCTTGTGGTCGGTTATGTCGCGGGCTGCGGCGTAGATCATGGTTCCCACAGGCCGGGAACGCCATTCAATCCACCGATAGCTGCCGTCCGCGCAGCGGTAGCGATTCTCAAAGTTTACCACCTCCCGCTGTCCGGCGAGGTCGGTGAGGACTCGGATTGTCTCGTCGCGATCTTCGGGATGAACGAGGTCCATGACCGGCCGATTCTCGAGCTCCGATAGCGGATACCCAAGCACGCGCTCCCACTCCGGATTCAGGCGGACAAACTCTCCGTCGGTATTGGCTATACAGAGCATATCCAGGCTGTTTGAGAAATACCGCTCCAGTTCCTCGCTGGTCTCTAAAAGACGCTCGTTGGCGTGCTCTTCGCGCGCCAGGGCGTCTTTGAGGCGGTCCTTCTGCTCGAGGAGCTCAGTGCGCGCTTCGAACAGCTTGAACGCCATGCGGATCGAGGCCAGAAGCACGGTGTTACCGGAGTTCTTGACGATATATCCGTAGGATGTAATCCCCTCGGTCTGAGCGACGATCTCCTCTTCGGTGTGGGAGGACAGGAACACCAGCGGCAGGTGACGCTCAAGCAGGATGAGCTCCGCAGCCTCGGTACCGCTCATTCCCCGGCCCAAATCGATATCCATGAGAACCAGATCGATCTCCTGATTCTCGCGAACGGTGGAGAGCGCCTTCTCGCCCGTGTGGGCCACTACAACCGTGTATCCGTTACGCTCCAATGTCGCCTGTTCCGCCATAGCGATGAGGGCCTCGTCCTCAACGAGGAGAATGGTTTTGCGCGACGTGGTGGTCATAGTCTCCCGTGGGGGATCCCGCTATTCCTCGATCTGTACTGCAAGGATCTCGCCGTAATACATCCTATGGTAGTCGTTTTCGTAGTGGTTTTCCAGTGAACGGTCCAGCATGCGGGCCGGGACGATGTCGTTGTAGTAGATCGTCCGACATTCAATCGACAGGACCGCTTCGGCGTAGGAGGGGGCCGCCACGGTGCCGGCGGCGACGGGGGTGAGGCCGCTCTCGGTCATCTTGTCGGTGGTACGGCCGGAGCGGGAGCCGAGGATCTGGAGTGCGTCTCGGTAGCGCTCGGGAAACGCGGTTAACGTCCAGGTGTCGGTGCGTTCCATAAACTCGTAGGTGTAACGAGTGGTCCGAACCGGGGTGATCGCCACCGGACGGCGCCACATGGCTCCGATAAACCCCCAGGCCACGGTCATTGAATTGATCGCGTCGGGACCTTGCGAAAAATCGCCGGCGGACAGCAGCATCCAGTCGTCCAACAGTTGCTTTACGGGACTCAGTTGTAGATCTCTGGGATCGATCGTTTTCATAGTGCCGCCACTATACCACGACCCGGCGGCTTACTGGTGCGCCTCTTCCACGAGCGTGGCGTCGGTGGTAAAAAAGGTTCGATATCCGATCGACGTCATGAGAAACACGGTGATCGTTACCGCCCCGAGGATGCCCATCATAATGCCGATCTGGTAGCGGATCGCCAGGGTGGGGGCGCTGCCGGCGAGGATCTGCCCGGTCATCATTCCCGGAAGAAACACGATTCCCATGCCGAGCATCGCATTTATTGTGGGAAGAATCGCCGCGGAAAACGCCTCGCGGGCGTAGCGGTGCGCTGCGGCAGCCGGGGTGGCGCCGAGCATGAGGGCGGTTTCGATGTGGGCCACGTTGGTGCGAATACCGGAAGTGAGCCGATCATATCCCAGGGCGATGCCGGTCATGGAATTGCCGATGAGCATGCCGGTGATGGGGATGAAGTACTGCGGCTGGTACCAGGGCTCCACGGCGAGGATGACAAATATGAACGAAACGATCGCCGTGGCGGTTCCCAGGAAGAGGGATCCGATAATTACGATGCGCAGTCGCGGTGGGGTGGGCACGTTGACCCGGGCGAAGACGTTGCGAATCGCAAACCCTTCCATGATGAGGAAGATCGCCACTGTGATCCAGGGATTGGGGTTGTCGAACACCCCCTCGAGGATGTACCCCACCGCCACGAGCTGTAGCGTCATGCGGACCGTGGCGATCACGATCTCGGCGGTGCGGCCGATCTTCCAGCGAGCCGCGATGGCGAGCACCACCGCAACGAAGACGTACCCCGCAGCCAGGCGGAGCGTGGAAATCTCGAGGGTTTCATTCATCGCTGTTCCCCTGGCTGTCGCCCTGGGGGTCGCCGGCTGGCCGCAGGTGACCGCCGGAAAAGACCAGTTCGTCGACGTCGCCGAGCATAGAGGTGAACGAGGAGTGCGAGGCGGCGATAATGGAGCGGCCCGCCGCCTGCTGATCGCGAATGCAGGAGAACACCGCCGCTTCCGTCTCGCGGTCGAGGCCGACGGTGGGCTCATCAAGCAGCAGTACCGGTGGCTCCATCGCGAGGACGCGGGCCAGGCACAGGCGCTGTTTTTCGCCACCGGAAAAGTTTGTCGGTGACGCGTCGAGGGCCACATCGAGCTGCGCGGCGGTGAGGGCAGTTTGGAGATCGTCGTCGGGCACCGGCGGCATCTCGGCGTACCGCCGCCCCGCAAGCACCTCCTCCCGCACCGTGCCGCCGAACAGTACCGGCTGTTGTGGGAGCATGACGACCTCTCGTCGAACGGCCACCGGTGAGAGCTCGCAAAGATCCGTGCCGCTGTAGCGGATGTGGCCGCTGGTGGGGGAGATCATTCGATTGAGCATTTTCAGGAGCGTGGATTTTCCTGTTCCGCTGCGCCCCCGAATCAGGGTGGTTCGCCCGGCGGCGATCTGCGTGGTCGCCGAGAAAACGGAATGAAATGTGACGTCGTTGAGTTCAAACAGGGTCATGTGGGGCCTTCGGTGTCCCGTGCATCCGATGCGGTTAGTGCCCGCTTACGCACGACTCGTTCCATATGTGAACTCTACATCACAACTCCGCCGACGAACAATCGATCGGGACACATGTCCTGATTGCAGGCTTTCTCACCAGAAGTTATCGTTACGAACGTCGCGGTAGTTAACATCAGGCGGCCATTCTGTACTCCCAATGGAACTCGGACCGGACACGGAGGCAATGATATGGATCATAGAGAAGGCAACGTGACACCATCGCCC
>JBMCMH010000192.1:0-4112 GCA_048614515.1 Alkalispirochaeta sp.
CCGCCCGCGGTACGGCCGGCAGCGGGAAGCCCTGCCCCGGGGTGGCCTTCCGGCGAACTCAACAGCCGCTCCACATACCGGGCAAGGACGTCCACCTCTAGGTTTACCGGATCTCCCGCGACCCGGTCGGCGAGGACGGTGGTACGCCAGGTGGCGGGAATTACGTTCACCGTGATCGTGGTCGACGTACCGTGGTCCGTGAGCTCCGCGATCGTGAGGCTGGTTCCGTCGATTGCAATCGATCCTTCGCCGATGCAGTAGCGCGCCAGGTTGGCCGGTACTACCACCGAGAAGTAGACGTTTTTGTCGTCCTCCCGGACCGTGGCAACGGTGCCGACGCCGTCTACATGCCCTTGCACGATGTGGCCGCCCATACGCGTTTCCGGCGTCAGGGACCGCTCCAGATTGACGCGGCGTCCCGCCCGGTAACGCCCGAGGGTGGTCTTTTGCAGACTCACCGCCAGGGTTTCCACTTCAAATGCGCCGGAGGCGATGCGCGTCACCGTCTGGCAGGCGCCGTCGATCGAAATCGAGTCCCCCACCCGCGTATCTTCCAACACGGTTTCCGCGGCGATCTGGATCGTTTGGTACGATCCGCCCCCCCGCACGGCGCGCACCGTGCCGATCTCTTCAACAAGTCCCGTGAACATGAGCCACCTCCCGTACCGAAGAGTTCCCACCGACCTGTGCCTGGACTCGCGCCAACCACTGCGGATGGTATCCCTCTACCATCTGTTGCTCTCCGATCCGCTGCCAGGTGACCGAGTCCAGACGGAGCGCCTCGGCGATCTCCGTGGTCCCCAAGTCGCCGATCACGGGCGTGCCGCTTCCGACAATTATTGGTGCAATAAAGGCGGTGATTCGATCAAAGAGCCCGTGCGCCACAAACGCGGTTACCAGGCGGGAGCCGCCTTCCACCAGGATCGAGCGAATCCCGAACCGATCTCTCAGGAGGCGGACCGCGGCGTCCAAATCGACTTTCGGACCGGTGGAACCGAAAGAACCGCCGCCCCCGGGGGCGGCACCACCGGATGCGTCATCACCCGATGCGTCATCGCCGGAGGTGATGCCGACCACGGCCACACCGCGTCGCTCGAGCTCCCGAAGGTGTTCACCGCCACGCGTAATCACCTCAGCGCGGGTTACCACGATAAGTTCCTCCGATCGCGTCCTCACCAGGGTCGAGTCGAGCGGAATGCGCAGCTGAGAGTCAAAGACCACCGGCCGCGCCTGCCGGCCTTCCACCAACCGGGTGGTCAGGGACGGGTCGTCCGCCAAGACGGTGCCGATTCCCACCGCTACCGCATCCCGGCGAGCCCGAAGTCGGTGGGCCTCGGCTCGGGCCGCCTCGTCGGTGATCCATTTGGAATCCCCGGAAGCGGTGGCGATGCGCCCGTCGAGACTCATGGCGGTTTTTAGGTGAATCAGCGGCCGGTCGAGGGCCATAACGGTATTAAAGACATCGTTGAACTGCCAGAACTGAGCAGTGTCATCCGCAACACGAACCTCGATACCCGCCTCCAGCAGCTGCTCCACGCCCCGGCCCCGAACGTGGGGATTCGGGTCGAGCTGGCCGATAACCACGGTCCGTACGCCTGCGTCGATAATGTGACGGGTGCAGGGCGGCTGGTGTTTGTCGGGCGCGGTGTATGAACACGGCTCCAGATTGCAGTACAGGGTACTACCTTCCGCGGCCGGTCCCGCGGAGCGGAGCGCTTCCGCTTCGGCATGGAGACCGCCGTAGCGGGCGTGATAGCCGGTTGCGATCACCCGATCATTGCGGGTGATGACGGCGCCCACTAACGGATTGGGTGGCGCGCCGGAGCGTCCAGCCTCAGCAAGATCAAGGGTCTGCTGAAGATGGGACGGTGTGCATTCGCTACACATGAGATCCTCCTGGTTCGGGGCGATCTCATTGGGTCGTGATACAAAAAAACCCCGAGCCGAAGCTCGGGGCTGTGTACACGACGGGAGCAGATCTGCCGCCCAAGCTTGTCAGCACCAGAGCACGAAAGATGCCCTCCTCCGTGCAACTGACCTCTTGGCCGTTGAGATCTGTATGGTTTTCTCCCATCCGGACTGTACCGTCGGTACCGGAATTACACCGGTTCAGCCGCTATCGCGACTCGTGGACTTTAACCACCGGTCGGGAATTGCCACTCTGACCCATAAGAGCCAAAGAACGGCGCACCCTGCCCCGAAAACCGATAAAAGAATACCCAATTATCCGTCGACCGTCAAGTGCTTTTTTCCGGCGATGTTTACCCGCTGCGAGCTACGGTACCCGCCGTACCGCGCCCTTGTCCGCGCTCTCCGCGAAGTAGGCATACGCCCGGAGCGCCGTGGATACTTCTCGCGTTCGCTCGAGGGGGGTGTACGCCGCATCGCCCCGGGATTCCTCAGCTCGGCGCCGCCGTTCCAGCTCATCGTCACTCACCGCCAGGGTGATCGACCGGTCGGGAATACTGATTTCGATCGTGTCGCCATCCTGGACCAGCGCGATCACTCCCCCGGAGGCGGCCTCCGGAGAGACGTGGCCGATGGATAGACCACTGGTTCCGCCGGAGAAGCGGCCGTCGGTAAGCAGTGCGCACTGTTTGTCCAACTTGCGGCTCTTGAGATAACTGGTGGGATAGAGCATCTCCTGCATACCGGGGCCGCCCTTGGGTCCCTCGTAGCGAATCACCACCACATCCCCCGGTGCAACTTCGTCATTGAGGATGCCCTCCACCGCGTCGTCCTGCGATTCGAAGACGCGGGCGGTACCGCGGAACTCCAGGATCGACGGGTCGACGCCGGCGGTTTTCACGATGCAACCCGCTTCCGCCAGATTGCCGGAGAGCACCGCCAGGCCACCCTCAGCGTAATAGGCGTGTTCTCCGTCTCGAATGCACCCGGCGGCGCGGTCGGTGTCGAGATTCGGATAGCTGTTCGCTTGACTGCCCATCGTGAGATTGCGCCGGCCGCCTCCCGGTGCCGCGGCGTAGAGCGATCGCACCTCCGCCAACAGATCCGTACCCGAAGCGACATCGTACCGCTCCAGCGCCTCCCCGAGAGAGAGTCCGTCCACTCGGGGGCGACTCACATCAAGCAGGCCCAGCCGCGCCAGTTCCGCCATGATTCCGAGGATTCCCCCGGCGCGGTTTACGTCTTCCACGTGGTATTGGCTGGAGGGCGCCACCTTACACAGATTGGGCGTCTCCCGCGAAAGGCGATCGATGTCGGCCATAGTGAAGTCAGCCCCCGCCGCCTGTGCCACCGCCAGGATGTGGAGCACCGTGTTGGTACTGCCGCCCATGGCGATATCGAGGCGCATGGCGTTCTCAAACGTCTCCCGGGAGGCGATGGAGCGCGGGAGAACCGACTCATCCCCCTCCTGGTAGTACGCCGCGGCCATCTCGACGATCCGATCGGCGGCGGTATCGAACATCTCCGCCCGGAGACGATGCGTGGCGACCACCGTGCCGTTGCCCGGCAGCGCCAGCCCCAGCGCCTCGTTGAGACAGTTCATTGAGTTGGCGGTAAACATGCCGGAGCACGACCCGCAGGTGGGACACGCCGCCAGCTCGACTTCTCGTAGCGTCTCCTCGTCTACGTCGGGATCTCCCGCCATCACCATCGCGTCCACCAGGTCATACTTTCGGCCGTGGGCGTTGCCCGCCTCCATGGGACCTCCGGAGACGAAGATCGTGGGAATATTGAGCCGCATGGCGGCGATGAGCATACCGGGGGTGATCTTGTCGCAATTGCTGATGCACACCAGCGCGTCGGCCTTGTGGGCGTTTACCATATACTCCACGCTATCGGCGATGAGCTCCCGGCTGGGCAGGCTGTAGAGCATGCCGTCGTGGCCCATGGCGATGCCGTCATCCACGGCGATCGTATTGAACTCCGCCGCAAAGTATCCGGCCGCTTCCACACGCGCCTTGACGCGCTGCCCCACGTCGTGGAGGTGCACGTGGCCCGGGACAAACTGCGTAAAGGAATTGGCGATGGCGATAATCGGTTTCCCGAACTGCTCCTGCTCCATGCCGTTGGCACGCCACAGGCTCCGGGCGCCGGCCATACGCCGCCCGCCGGTACTGGTGAGACTCCGAAGCTGATGTTTCATG
>JBMCMH010000193.1:0-4073 GCA_048614515.1 Alkalispirochaeta sp.
CCTCAAGGCGCACGTGATTCCCTTCGCCGGGATTAACCACGTTCCCCTGGACTGGTATCGCCAACACCAGGTGCTGCTTGCCGGGTCCCACGGGAACGCCGGGGCCGTGGCGGAGCGGGCAGTGGCACTGATGTACGCCGTGGCCGGTCGCGTGGTGGAGTTTGATGCCGATCTCCGGCAAGGTCGGTGGCACCGCCGGCGGGATGAGGTGCAGCCCTTTGATTACTGGCGATCGCTTACGGGATCGCGCATTGCGGTGCTCGGCACCGGTACGATCGGCTGTCGCGTGGCGGAGCTTGTCGCTCCGTTGGTTCGTAGCGCCGGCGGTGAGCGGAGCGGCGAGCTGGTGGGATTGCACCGCGGCGGTCCCAATTCCGGCCACGGATCATCCGGGGTCCACACGAGTCAGGTAGTGACGGCGGAGGCGGCCACCGCTGATGGGCACATCCGGCGGCATCCGGAGCGGCTCTTTGACCGGCTCACAACCGACGTGGAACAGGCGCTCGCCGCGGCGGACGTGGTGTATGTGACGCTGCCGCTCACCGAGGCAACCCGGGGAATGCTCACTCATGATGTGCTGGCGGTTACCAATCGTGCCACCTTGGTGAATGTGGCGCGGGCCGAGATTGTTCCTGAGGAAGACCTTTACCGGGCCCTGACCGAGGGAACGCTCGGCGGTGCCGGAATCGATGTGTGGTATCGCAATCCCTCGCCGTTTTGGCAGGAGGGAGTGGAGGCGATGCCATCTCTACTGCCGTTTCACCACCTCCAAAACGTGGTGCTTTCTCCCCACGCCGCCAGTCACAGTCGGGAGGGAAAACACGCCCAGTTTACTGGGGCACTTTCGCACGTGGAGGAGTACCTAAAGACCGGGGATATGGCACGGGCCGTGGATGTGGTGCGGGGATATTGACTGGTGGCGAATCTGAGCAGAAACCGTGGTAGACTCAGCGCCGTGAGTTGCAACAGGAATGTGGATACCCCCCGAGTGCGCCTACCGGTGCTCGTCTCGGTGTTACTTCTGGTGCTGGGCCCGCTCTCGTGGGCGCAGGTTTCCAATGCCAAGCCGGTCTATCTCAACCGGCGAGCGGAAGTTGTTCTTCCCGTCGGATATAACCGTACCACCGATTATCCGGTGTTCGTCGTGCTTCCCCCCACCGGGCTCGAGGCGTCCCGGGTAGCGCAGTATCTCGGGCTGGATCCCGGGCGGCAAGAGGATTTCATTTTGATCTTTCCTGCCGGACGCCCCACGCGGGATGAGTACTTGCCGGACTTCCTTACATTCGTGGAGTGGTATGAGGAACGGGTGCTCTCGGAGCTTGATTCGGTTTTGGAGAATTACAGCGCAGACCCGGATCGGATATATCTCGGCGGGTACTCCCTCGGGGGAGACCTGAGCTGGGCGCTGTCGGTGCGCAATCCGGAGCTGTTTGCCGGTGCGGTCATCGCCGGGTCCCGAACCTCGCACCCGGTAGAGGATGCCGCGCTGGAGACGCTGCGAAATCGAGGATTTCGGGGGTCGTTTCTCATCGGAGACCGGGAGGATCCCGCTCGCTACAACGGTATTAACCGGTCTCGCACGGCGTTCAATGATGCGGGGATCGAACACCAATACCGGGAGTACAGCGGCGCCCACGTGATACCCCCGGCGGAGGTATTCCAGAACGAGATCGCCTATGTGACGCAGGTCACCTCTCTCCCGGATCCCACCACGCCGGCGGTGCCGAGCGACGCGGCACGAGCCGCGCTCTTCAGCCATACCAGCCGCGACCGGTTTGCGCTGCGGTTCGCTCTACCGGCTGAGCTCAACGCCGATGGATTCTCCCGTCCCACGGAGACGGAGGTTGCGTTTCGGGCGGAGTGGCCGTGGGAACGTATGTATCTACGGACCACCGCCCGCTACACGAATAGCCGCCGCACCAGCGGAAAATCGGAGAATATCCTCGATCAGGACCTGCTGGTTGCCGGGGGTACCCCACGTCATATGATCGGGGTAGGATTCGGATGGGACTGGTCCCGGGGATTTTCCGATGGTGACTCCCTGAACCAGTTTGAGCTCATCATGGCGCACGGCATGCGCAACCCCTGGATTATTCCCGCCGGTCGAATCGACCCGCTCCGCGTGGACATGCTCACGCTGCTACGCTACCGCCTGCCCCGGGGAATCGCTGAGAATCCTGCTACAGAGCAGCTCCTAAATTTGGAGCTCGAATACCTGTTGCGCATCGCGGACTGGGTGGTGGTGGACGCCGGCGCCGGGTCGTATACGGTGCAGAACCGGCCGGTGGACACGCTCTCCCAGTTGTCCTCGGCGGTGGACCACCGGCTGGAGTGGCGCCTGGGAGCGGGGCTCCGCGCGCCCTCGCCGTTGTTGTGGCGGGTGGGGTATCGCGGTATCGGCGAACGGGCACTCCCCGACGGAGATCGCTCCTACCGTGACCTCTGGACGCTGACGTTGGAGTTCAGCTATTGAGAGGATGAGGTCAGGGCAACCTCGGTCGCCTTGAGAATCGTTTTGCTGGAGATCGTCGCACCGCTAACCACGTCCAGTTCCAGTGACTGCTCCTGCACGATCTGATCAATGAGCTGTTCCGCGTCGCCTCCGCGCCAGTTGTCGTGATGGAGGAGGGTCAGCGTCGTGATCGTGCCGGCGGCAACCACCGCTTCCACCTCGGCGGAAACCATTCCCGCCTCATACGAACCGCGGTAGGTTCCCGGCGGGATCTCGCTGAGAGCCGGGGTGCTGATCTCCAGCTCCCGCGTCCGTTCCGCCTCGTCCAAAGATTCCGCCATGTTGCAACTGCTCGCCGGTGTTGCGGCCACGGCAATCAGGATCGCTCCCGCGGCGCTCTGCCAACGCCGTCGCCGGTTTCGGTCATGGGTTGTTTTATCTGTCATCGGGTTCCCTCTTATCGCGCCGCGGCCACCGCCGTGGCCAGTCGCCGGGCCTCATCCCACCGCAGAGTATCCATGTCGTCGTGGCGCTGCATGATCTTGCGGAGCATGCTGCGGACCAGAACATTGTGTTCCGCGAAGCGAATTCGGCCTCCCAACCACACTTCCTCCATCGCGTGGGCTCGAAGCTCCTGCGGAAAACTGCGCTCGAAGGCTCCCTCCACGTCGTCTTCTCGCAGCGCCGTGAGAAACAGTGCCACCGGTCGCGGGCGGAGTTTTTCCAGATTGGTCCGGCAGAACTCCGCCACAGCTTTGTGGACACTACCCACATACACCGCGCCTCCCACGATGACGCGGTCATAATCGGCCGGATCGACCGTCGGGGTCCGCCTGAGGTCAACAAGACTCACCTGCGCGGTACCGGCCAGGGAGTCGCCTGCCGAGCTTCCCCGGGCGATGGCGCCGGCCATTTCCTGCGCCAGTTCAGCGGTGGCGCCCTTCTTTCCCGCATACGCGATCAATACCTTCATTCTCTATCTCCTCTTAATATGGGTGCGCCGGATTCCGGCGATCGTATACTCGATAAAGTTCTCGATCAGTTGTTCCCGTTGCGCGGCGGTGAGCTGATCGGTAATCGTCAGGAGGGAGCGGGTGAACCCCCGGAGGGTGGCAAAGACGATCATCATGTCGGCTTCCACCTGATCACTCCCGTGGGGCTCGTCTTCGTGCTGTTGGGCTGAAAGCTCCTGCAGGTCGTTGCGGGCCTCGGCGATGACCGCCTGCTGCGCGGGGCCCGGGGGATAGTGCGTGGTCATAAGGATCGCCACTACCGCCCGGTAAAAGTTGGGATCGGCCAGAGCCGCGTCGATGTGCGCCCGCAGCCGCCCTCGGGCCCGCTCCTCGGCGGTGAGGGACGGATCTCGCGGAGCGGCGCGCCGCGCTGCCAGTGTCCGTTCAAACCCCGCCTCCACAATGGCGCGCATCAAATCCTCTTTGTCCTCGAAGTGCAGGTAGATCGTCCGCGGGGAATACTCCACCGCCGCGGCGACTTTGCGAATTGTCAAATGCTCGTGCCCTTCCCGGGACACCACCTCCGTCCCCGCCGCGATAATCCGCCGCCGGAGCTCTGCCTTCTCCCGCGCCTTCCGCTCTGACGAACCCATGTTTATAAAGTAAAC
>JBMCMH010000194.1:0-4062 GCA_048614515.1 Alkalispirochaeta sp.
CCTCCCCGGGGGATGAGGAGATAACAATTTCGTTGACCAGTGGGGAAAGCCGTGTTAGCGTGATTATGCATATTACATATGCGCATAAAAATGCAGCGGGGTGACGTAGGCGAAATCAGTCCAACGGTTAAGGCATCCGTCATCCACACTCACGGTCTGGAGGCATTATGAACGCTATTCTGCTCGCTGTTATTGGTCTCACGGCTTTCGTCCTCGGGTACCGGTTCTACTCGAAGTACGTGGCCGACAAGATTTATCGTCTCGACCCGAACTTCAAGACACCGGCTCACGAGTTCGAGGACGGAAAGGACTATGTTCCAACCAACAAACATGTGTTGTGGGGTCACCATTTTACCTCCGTCGCTGGAGCTGCTCCTATCGTTGGTCCGGCGATTGCAATTTTCTGGGGCTGGCTACCGGCGGTGCTCTGGGTCGTCTTCGGCACGATATTCTTCGCCGGGGTCCACGATTTCGGCACGCTCTGGATCTCCTCCCGCCACAAGGCGCGGTCGATGGGCGCAATCGCCGAGGACCAGATTAACGGGCGTGCCCGTACCCTGTTCATGCTGATCATCTTCGTGCTCCTCATGATGGTAAACGCGGTCTTTGCGATCGTCATCGCGCGACTCCTGGTGAGCTTCCCGGGTGCTGTCATTCCTGTGTGGCTGCAGATCCCCGTTGCCATGACTGTCGGCTACGTCATACATCGCAAAAAGGGAGGAAGTCTTCTTCTCCCCTCGATCGCGGCTCTTATCGTGTTGTACGCGTTGATCTGGATCGGCAGTATGGTTCCCCTGGAGTTTTCCGAGGTAACCTTTCTCGGGCTGCCGAATCACGCAACCTGGGTTCTGATACTCTTTGTCTACGCTGGTGTCGCGTCCCTGCTGCCGGTATGGCTTCTCCTGCAGCCCCGGGACTATGTGAACTCACACCAGCTCTTTGTCGCCCTTGCGATTCTCTACCTCGGGGTGCTGTTTTCCAACCCGACCATGGCGGCGCCCATGCTGAACGCCGACCCGACGGGTGCACCGCCTCTGATTCCCGTCCTGTTTATCACCATCGCCTGCGGCGCCATTTCCGGCTGGCACGGAATGGTATCCTCCGGAACCTCCTCGAAGCAGCTTGACAAAGAGACGGATGCTCGCTTTGTCGGATATGCCGGGGCGGTTGGAGAAGGGATCCTCGCTCTTGGGGCGATTCTGGCAACCGGTGCGGGTCTTGCGGCTACCCGGGCGGACTGGGGTGCGATTTACTCCAACTGGGGCGCTGCATCCGGCGGTGCCGCGGGCAACTTCGTCTCGGGGTTTTCCGCCCTCGCCGGCGGTATCGGTATTCCGGCCGGGCTCGCCTCGGTACTCGGCGCCGTTGTGGTCATCATGTTCGCTGCGACAACGATGGACTCGGGAGTGCGCGTGCAGCGCTACGTCCTCAGCGAGATCGGGCAGATCGCGAAGATCAAGTTCCTCCAGAAGGGCGCGCCCGCAACGATCGTCGCGGTCCTCGCCTGTCTTCTCCTTGCCTTCGGCGCCCAGCCTCCCGGTGTCGAGATAGGCGGTGGCGGACTGGTTATATGGCCTCTGTTTGGTACTACCAATCAGCTGCTCGCCGCGCTCTCTCTGCTCTGCATCACCCTGTTTCTCAAGAGACTGGGTAGGAACTTTTTTCCGGCGCTCATTCCGATGGTGTTCCTCCTTATCGTGACAATCGCGGCTATGTCCATCAGTATCCTGCAGTGGCTCGGCATCACCTCGGACACTCCAAACTACCTGCTCGGCGTAATGGGAGTACTGATACTGTTCAGCGCCCTTTGGATGCTGGTGGAGGCGATCCTTGCCTTTGGAAAGATCAAACCCGAGGGTGGTAGTGCTACAGACACTCCGGGGACTGTTGCGGTAGAACCGTAAGTGTTGCGTTTCTTCCATCGTTCCGGCCGGCAACGGCCGGAACGATGAGTGATGTTTTCCCGACGGTCAGGAGCAGGCGAAGATGAAAGGATCGAATCGCAGGGCGAGGTTCAAACGATACTGGAAGCAGTTCAACGAGATCTACGACGGTGTCTTCTTTGCTCCCTACCGAACTCAGGTCGTCCGGGAAACCCAGGACAAGGAAGCGGTCTTTCTGATGCTCAGTTTTCCCGATCTCCTCGGGATTCCAAATCCGGTGAACTACTACACCCTCGAGCTTCTGCCCCATATGTACGAGCAGTTTCATGAATGGCACAAACGACAGGGCATGGATCACTCGCCCTTAGATGGGTTCAAGTGTTGTTGAGACGCCCAAAAACAGGAAGCACCGGAACCAGTGCGGAGTGGCTCGACCGACGAGTGCTGTTTTTCGGCGGAAAAGGAGGGGTCGGAAAGACCACTGCGGCGACGGCGTTTTCGCTCCTCTCAGCTGCCCGCGGAAGTAATACGCTTCTTGTCTCTACCGATCCCGCCCATTCCTCCGGGGATATTCTGGAACGAAAACTCGCCGGCGGTATTCAGAGAGTCAGGGAGAATCTCTGGGTTCTCGAGCTTGACTCGGAAGAGGAAGCGGACAGATACATTCAGAGTGTGAGTCACACGATCCGGGGCCAGGTCAAGCCGGCGCTCCGGTCGGAAATTGACCGTCAGATACGCATGGCCCGGGTCTCCCCGGGGGCGCAGGAGGCGGCGCTTTTTGACCGGATCGCCGAGCTCATCGAGCGCTCCGAGGGCGAGTATGACCGGATTATCTTTGATACCGCCCCTACGGGACATACGATTCATCTCCTCGCGCTGCCGGAAATGATGGAGGCGTGGGTCGACGGGCTTATTTCCCGTCGAAAACAGGTTAACGAGATGTCCGCGTTATGGAAGAATATGACCGTCGGTACGGGGGCCGAGACGAGCGACGACCCGGTAGAGCGGGTATTGCAGGAGAGGAAGCGAAAGTTCGCCCGGATGCGGCGAGTATTGCTCGACGAGCTACAGACCGCTTTCATTTTTGTTCTCAATCCGGAACGACTTCCGATTCTCGAGACGGAAAAGGCGATTCACATGCTTACCGAACACAAGGTGCCGGTGGGCGGCATCGTCATAAACAGGGTCTTGCCGGAGGACATCCCTGATCACGCCTTCTTTCAGGCGCGCAAACGCCAGGAAGCGGAGTATCTCAAGGATATTGAGCGGAGATTCGCTCGAATGGCGACGCTCAAGTTGCCCCTCCTCGATCGTGATGTCGTTGGCGAGTTCGCCCTCGAGCAAATCGTCGGGCATTTACGCAGCGCCCTCGAGTAAACCTGCGGGTCTCAGGATGTTTTTTTAAAGGAACTGGTGAGTACTATGAAGGCAATGGTCTGTAAGGAGTGGGGGGATCCCGACGTATTTACCCTCGAGGATATAAAAGTTCCTGAACCGGGACCGGGGCAGGTACGGATCGAGGTCGCTGCCACAAGCGTCAATCCCGTGGATACCAAGATACGCGCCGGGCGCATAAAGGCGGCTCCGGATTTTCCGGCGGTCCTCCATGGAGATGTTTCCGGTGTGGTCCACGCGGTTGGACCGGGGGTTACCCGGTTCGCTGTGGGGGATCGGGTTTACGGCTGTGCCGGCGGATTCAAAGGCCTTTCCGGCGCCCTCGCCGAATACATGATCGCCGACGCGCCCGCCCTTGCCCGGGTGCCCGACGGCATGAGTATGCGGGAGGCGGCGGCGATACCCCTCGTATCGATCACCGCGTGGCTTGCCCTCGTCGACCGCGCTCGTGTGAAGCCCACGGATCACGTCCTGGTCCATGGCGGCGCCGGCGGGGTGGGGCACGTGGCCGTGGCGATTGCGCGCGGTTTAGGTGCCAGAGTCGCCACAACCGTCTCGAGCGAGGACAAGGCCGAGATCGCCCGGAGCATGGGAGCCGAGGATGTCATCTACTACCGGGACGAAGAGGTGCCCGCGTACGTTGATCGTCTGACCGGCGGCACCGGATTTGACGTCGTCTTTGATACCGTTGGTGGGGCAAACATCGAGAAGAGCCTCGCCGCGACACGGATCGGCGGCCACATGCTCGGTATCGCCATGCGGACCACCGCAAACATTGCCGCGA
>JBMCMH010000195.1:0-4028 GCA_048614515.1 Alkalispirochaeta sp.
CGCTTCAGCGTGCCCGTGGCGCAGTGGGGACTCATCATCGGAACGATCATCGTCTTCGTAATGTTTGCCTTCCCGTCGTTTGCAGATACGATCCAGACGCCGGGGAGTCCCGCCATGCCGGCGCCGGATGGGTTTGCCGGTCTCAGCTTCGGGCTCCACTTTGCCGGTCCGATCTTTCTCCTATGGCTAGTACCGCGGAGCAGATCGTGACCGAACACCCATGACGAGGAACCGCCTATGACCGGAGAGCACCCATGAAGAAAGTCGCCATCGCGCACCTGAAAGGGGGCGTCGGAAAAACCACCACTGCCGTCGTTCTGGCACGGCTCTCCGCCGCCGACGGCTACCGGACGTTGCTGTTGGATCTCGATGCCCAGGGATCCGCTGCGTATATACTCCGAGTGGATGCCGCTGATACCGCTACTGCCAAGTCGGTGGTCCGGGGCAAGAAGAGCCTCAAAGATTACATCGCGTCCACCGGGTTTCCTCACCTTGATATTCTCCCGGGAGCGTTTTCGTTTCGAAAGCTCCCGCAGGTGCTGGCAGCGCGAAACGACGACGACAATCCGTTTCAGACCGTCTTCAAACGTCTGGGCAAAGGGTACGACCTCCTGATTATTGACGCCCCCGCAGGCCTCACCTACGAGAGCGAGGCGATCCTCAAAGCGGTAGATCTGGTGGTGGCGCCGGTGGTGCCGACGCCGCTTTCGGTGCAGAGTTTCTCCACCCTCCGGACCTTCGTCGCGGAAAAGACCTCCGGCAAGAAACGTGGCCCCACCCCGCTGGCAGGATTTTACGCGATGGTGGATCGGCGCCGAAAACTGCACCGGGAAACGGTCGACGGCGCACATTCCGCGGACCCCTCCGCCGGAACCGCGGCGGCGATCTGGCCGGTGGCGATTCCCAACTCCTCCGCCGTGGAACGAATGTCTACCGAACGCCTGCCCCTGAGCGAACTTCGCCGTCCGGGACCGGCTCTCCCGGCGTATCGACTCCTCTGGACCCACCTGAAAGAGGTCCTGACACTCCCCTAACACGGCTGTGACAGTATCTGCCCATGCTCATGAGTATTGCGGGCAAGGAGGAGCGGCTGGTGTACTGGAGAACGGTCTGTGACACGGTGTCGTTCGCCTTTCAACCGGTCGTGAATATCCACAACGGGCAAACGATCGCCTACGAAGCGCTGCTTCGCGACTGGGACCGCGCCGGATTCTCTTCTATCGCCAGTATCCTGGATAGTGCCTGGGACGACGCGGCGATCGTGGAAGTAAACGGCATGCTCTTGAGCGCGGCCATAGACGCGTTCCTGGCATCCGCGGTTGCCCGCGGCGAGGTCGGTGACGCACCGCCTATTCGCCTCTTTTTCAACCTGGATAATCGCGTCTTTCGAGAGGAGACCGCCGGCGCCGTTCTGTTGGATACCGTGTTCGCCTCCGGGCTACCCCCCGAGCGGCTGACGCTGGAGATATCCGAGCTGAACAAGCTTCCCGAGAGTGCTCATACGGACCAGCAGTTGCCGCTCCTGAGAAACCATCGCATCCAGGTAGCGCTTGACGATTTTGGAACGGGCTATTCGGGGTTACAGTTGCTGTACAACGCCCGATCCGACATTATCAAGCTCGACCGGTTCTTTGTGTCCGGTATCGAGTGCGACTCAACGAAGCGAATTTTTGCCGGTAACCTCGTAAGTATGGCTCACGCCATTGGACTTCACGTGGTAGCGGAGGGAATCGAAACCGCCCAGGAATATTACGCGTGCCGGGAAATCGGCTGCGATTCGGTTCAGGGATTCCTCATCGGTCGACCGTCCACGGATACCGGCGGGTTTCGTGGGAGGTATTCCGTGGTGGATGAGTTAATCGCCGTTGATCGGCGAGAAAACGCGACGACCGGGCGCGTGCTCAAGCAACGAATCCATCGCATTCCACCCATTGTGCAGGGCACACCGATTCTGGACGTGCTGCACCGCTTCCGTACGGATCGGGAGATAACGTTTCTTCCGATGGTCAACGCCCACAACGAACCGATCGGCATACTGCGTGAACACGATCTCAAAGAGTACGTGTACTCACCTTACGGGATCGCCCTCCTTTCCAACCAGGCGTATGGGCATGAGCCGTACAGCTACGTCCGCAGAGTTCCCATTGTTCCCGCGCACAGCAACATTGATCGCCTTTTGGAGCTATCCGCGGTGGACAGTACCGCGGAGGCGTTGATCATCACCGAGAACGGGCAATACATCGGGTGCCTCGACTCGCGGTCCCTCCTGCAGATCCTCCATGAGCGAGAGCTCACCTTCGCCCGGGATCAGAACCCGCTCACCCGTCTGCCCGGCAACACGGTGATTGCCGAACGATTCGCTGCCGCCCTCAACGCTACCGAGAACTGGACGATCTTCACCTACTTTGACTTCGACACCTTCAAGCCGTTCAACGATTACTACGGGTTTCGGGTTGGTGACCGGGTGATCCAGCTCTTCGCCGACCGCCTCCGGGTCCAGGGAATTACCGACCATGACTTTGCCGGCCATGTGGGGGGCGACGACTTCTTCACCATCATGACCCGCACCGCCGACAGAATTCCCCAGGCACGTGAAGCGATAACCGAGCTGCTGCACGCGTTTGCCGCAGACTGTCGAGCCTTTTACGAACCGGAGCATCTCGAGGCGGGGGGAATCACTACCCAGGATCGCACCGGTCACCTTCGAGAGTTTCCATTGATTACCGCCTCCGCCGCGGTGCTGATTATTCCGCCCCACACGCACCCGATTTCCCAGGATGTCGTGTCTCAGGAGATGTCGCAGCTCAAAAAGCGCGCCAAAGAACGCCCGGGTTCGGCCGCCGTCGTCACCCACGCGGTGTAATACCGACTCCCAACCGATCAGAATCTCCTTCCCCGCGCCCCAGAAACACGCGAATATCACTTCCAGAGTTGAAAGTGCCCCCCGCACGGTCTATTCTTTAGACGACATGAAACGCCCACTTCGCATTATCGCGGCCGCTCTGCTGGTCGCCGTGTTCGCCGCGTCCTGCGCCACCGTCCCGGTATCGCAGCGCGACAATCGGGTTGAGGCGCTCCTGGAGGAGCTCAACACCGCCGATATCACCCGCGTCATGGAGCTTTCCGCGCGGCCCTTCCTCCTGGATGGAGAAATCCTCGTACAGGAGCGGGACCTTCGCACCATGTGGCTCAACCTCCGGGACGTGGGATTCACCTTCGATTCCGCCACCATCGAGGAAATCGGCCCCGTGGACGACACCACCTACCGGCGCTTCGGCGACACCATGGACGTCCGCGTGTGGTTTGAGCGCTATACCGCCGAGGACGCCGGCCTGGCACGGGTATCCACCACCCACGGCACCTTCCTCATTGTCACCGGCGACCGGCAGTGGCGCACCCCGCGGATCTTCGGATTCACCGGGCCGGAGGAGGGCTGATCATGGCAATCACTACACGAATAGGTCGAACGCCGAGCGCGCTCGCGCTGGCCGCACTCATTGTGAGCTGGTCCGCGGCTCCCGCCCTTGCGCAGGATGCCACGGTGGTGTACCTCGAAGGCGAGCCGGAACTGCGTACCACGCAGGGTGCTATCGACTGGCTTGACTTCGGCATGAGCCTCCGCGCCGGCGAAAGCGTGGTCACCGGCGGCAACGACTTTGTTGAAATGGAATACGGCGACGCCTCCACCATCGAGGTTCAGCCGGACACCGTCTTTACCGTGCGCGAGGTGGAACGGGGCGGTGAGCGCCGCACCGTCATGTCCAACAGCGCCGGCGCCGTGAAGTACCGCTTCAATCGCCTCACCGGCCGCAGTGAGCCGGACATCGGCACCAGCAGCGTCGTCGCCGGCGTCCGGGGCACGGAAGTCGCCGTCTACGCCGGAGGCGAAGGCTCCAGCCTCTTCGTCGTCGAATCCGGCGAAGTGGAAGTCACCTCCGCCGGCAGCTCCGTCAGCCTCACCCAAGACGAAGCCGTCGAAGTCCCCGCCGGCGGCCCCCCCGGCGAGAAGTACTCGGTGATTGGGCGTG
>JBMCMH010000196.1:0-3909 GCA_048614515.1 Alkalispirochaeta sp.
ACCCCATGCGGCCCTCCCCCTGGTGCGGCCACGGTTCGAGGCCCTGCTGCCTCGCTTGAGCAACGAGGCTCGACTCGTCCTCGGTCGTAGGATAGTAGACGAACATATCCTGGCATCCTGTCAGGAGAACCATAGCTGCCGCAAGCGCGAGTTGGGCGAGCACGGATGGTGGGCCGCCGGTGGACCGCCGGGGGTGTGGGGCTCGAATCAAAGGCATCGTTCCTCGGACAGAATAGCATCGATCTGTTGTCGGCGACAAATGAGACACGGCGTCGCAGCCCGGCGCGGTCTACCGCCGGCCCATCGCGAGCATCTGGCCGGTCGAGCCGAATCGGAGTATACCATCTGAGAGTATGCCGCGAACCGGACGGTTCCAACTGGATGCCCTTCGAGATTCTCCGGGATCGGGCGCCGTGCATCCGGGGGACGGCAGGTGCCCAAGCGCCCCCGTGGGCCGACGCGGTCGGCAGTGATTGTGTTTCCGACGAGGAGCCGGACCACACGGCACCCTCCGCCGATACGGAGATTTCGTCTTCGGTCTCGTATCGTCAACCGAGGTGGAGGGATCGCATGGCTGGTTCGAGCACCAGATCGCGAAGCTGTCTCGTCCGTGAAATGCCACCTGATATCGCAGCTTCGGCAATGGCCCATTGGCGCGATCCGCTATCGCTTCTTCATTCTGCGCTGCTCCTTGGCTATGTTGCGCCATTTGCGCTGCTCCTCCTCCTTCGCCCGCTGGTCCCGCCGTCGTTCGAGGTAGGCCAGCTCCTTCCGGTAGTCAAGGTACCGGGCGTAGCGTTCCTCCGGGAGCTCCCCGATTGCCAACGCCTCCGCAACCCGGCAGCCCGGCTCTCCCGTGTGGGCGCAGTCACTGAAACGGCACTCCCCGGCGAGGGCTTCGATCTCCGGGAACGCCGCGGTGAGCTCCTCACCCTCCGCCCAGAGCTGGAGCTCCCGAAGCCCCGGAACATCGGCGACGATTATGCCTCCCGGGAGGCGATACAGCTGCTTCCCGGTAGTGGTGTGGCGGCCCTGGAGGTCCCCGGCGCGTTGGGCACCCTCCCGGGCGAGGGGTTCGCCGGTGTCTCCCTCGAGTCGGGCAAAGCCGTTGAGGAGGGCGGACTTTCCAACACCGCTCTTGCCGATCATGCCGATCGTCTCGCCCGGAGTCGCCTCGGAGAGCAACTTCCGCAGGCCGGTGCCGGTCACAGCGCTCACGGAGTGAATCGGCACGCCGGGAGCGCCGGCCTCGGCAGTCATTCGTGCCTCCTCGAGCTGATCCTGGGTGACGCGGTCCGTCTTATTCAGGACAACCACCGGGCGAGCTCCGGAGTTCCAGGCGGCGACAAGAGAGCGCTCCAGCATACCGACGGTGAAGTTTCGTCCCCCGTCGAGCCCGAAGACGAGAAGCAGAAGGTCGACGTTTGCCACGATAACCTGTTCCGTCGTTTCCCGTCCGGCGGAGCCACGACTCATTGCCGTGCGCCGGGGTAGGAGCTCCTCGATTCGCATTCCCTCCCGGCTGAGGAGCACCCAGTCTCCGGCGGTGGGAAAGTCAGCCGGGACGGCGGCACGATACTCGTACGCCCCGGCGACGGTGGTTCTCATTCGGGTGCCCTCCGGTGGCGCGAGGACCTCGTAGTAATGGTGTTCTTGCCCGAGAATCCGGGCAGGGACGAGCCCCGCGTTCGTGTACGCGGCGGCGGCAGCGGCCCACCGTTCGTCCCAGCCCCAGGGTTCAAGGATGGGATAGTGGGTCCTTCCGGTCGTATAGGTTTCGTCACTCATCGTTGGTCCTCGCGTGTGAGCACCGCTTCCAGGGAGAAGGGCAGCTTCGCCAGGGGGCGCGCGGCGATGGCGAGCAACAGGCTCTCGCTATCGTCGCCAGCAATTCGGTTGGTTCGGATGGCACCGCATTTCATGCAGCGGTGGAGAAGGCTCCACTCTCCCTTTGGCTGCACCCACACGGCGATCGGTTCCATCTCGCCGCGGCACGGGGAACGGCGGTCCCCGGGCCGGAGGTCGAGGTGACGGGAGTAGAGGCAATGAGGACAGTGGTTTCGGTTGACCGTTCCGAACTCCGTGGGAGCCACGGTACGGCCACAATTGCTACAGACAAAGGTTTCCGTCGTCTGACGGACGGGACGCTCGGATCTCGACACAGGGATATCCCTCGAATCGTCACGAGTGCTGATCTATCTGATAGTGAGGCCCTGTTCAGGTGAGCTGGAAACGGTGGCGTTGCACCGTGTTGTGACGAGTAGGTTTGCTCGAGAAGGAGGGAGGATTAACCGCTACCGACGGCTCGACGAGCGCGTCGAAGCTACCGCTCCGCTCCTTGGAACAGGAGCACTCCATTAACAATAGCGTACATTCAACGACCTCCTGTGTACGACAAGGTTAAGACGTCGGAAGCGTAGCCCGGTAGTGCGTTGTGCGTCAACTCACCGCGTTGACTCACCAGAAATGTTACCCAAAGGACACTATGCCTCATTTAAAAATCTTACTGTGAGCAATACTCCTCTCAATCGATATGAGAGGAGCGCGCATGGGGCTAACGATGAGAGAGAGAAGAGCGCTAACCAAGGAAATCGCCGTCCGATACCGGAGCGAGTCGAAGAACGGTAAGCAGGCGATTCTCGATGAGTTCTGCCGAACGACCGGCTACCATCGCAAGTACGCAGTGCGGCTACTGAATAGCTGGGGAACGAAGAAGATCCATGTCATGGACGGCAAACTTGTCGAGATTGTGGTGGGTGAACTCCGTCAGCCAAAGAAGCGCACCCGAGAACGAGTCTATGACGAGCCGGTACAAACAGCGTTACGAAAGATCTGGGAGCTGTTTGATTACCAATGCGGAAAACGGTTGGTGGTGCTAATGCGTGCAAATATGGAAGCTCTCAAAGCCGAGCCAGAGTTTGATATCGACGAAACGATCGCGGTGAAGCTGTGCAGAATCAGTGCCTCCACCGTGGATCGATTGCTCAAATCGGAACGGCGGAAGCTGGAGCTTAAGGGTAGGAGTCACACGAAACATGGGCCGCTACTCAAACATCAAATACCGATACGAACACATTTTACCTGGGATGAACGTCTTCCTGGCTATTTCGAATTGGATACGGTCCACCACGACGGAGGAAGCGCATCAGGAGAGTACTGCGCGACGCTGACGGCCACCGATGTGTTCTCCGGATGGACGGAACTGCGAGCGTTGCGCAATCGCGCTCACCGATGGGTCAAGGAGGAGGTCGTAGATATCCACTCCCATCTGCCGTTTCCCCTGAAAGGCGTAGATAGTGACAATGGGGGTGAGTTCATTAACAAGACGCTTCTCAACTATTGCAATGACACCGGCATCACCTTTACCCGGGGGCGGCCGTACCGCAAGAATGACAACTGTTTCGTCGAACAGAAGAACGATATCGCCGTCAGACGGACCATCGGCTACTATCGCTTTGACACCGACGAGGAATACCAGGCACTCCGGGAGGTCTACAGACACCTCTGCCCGCTCTTGAATTACTTCTATGCATCGGCAAAACTCGTAGAGAAGATCCGAACCGGTCCCCGCGTGAAGAAGGTCTATGAAGCGCCAAAGCCTCCGTATCAACGGCTCCTCGATTCCCCACTTGTTTCCAACGAGGTCAAGGATGAGCTGCAACACAGAGCACGGCATCTGCAGATCCTCAAACAGAAGCGTCTTGTCGACCACGCGGTCGCAGACCTACTCCGGATTCTCCAGCACAAGAACCAACAAGAACTCCCTTTCTCAGGTTCTTCCACCACGACCTTGGGTAAGATTCCTACGTGAGGCATCCTATTCTCTCGGTAACATTTCTAGTTGAAGCAATACGCCCCGACTGTACGACGCCCTCTATGATCGCTTCACGGAGGACATTCCCTTTTACA
>JBMCMH010000197.1:0-3890 GCA_048614515.1 Alkalispirochaeta sp.
GCTGCAGGAGAATCGGTAGGTCATTCGGACCACATAGGTCGAACCGAAGGTTCCGGCCCGCCCGTTCCCGAGAGTGGGCGGGGCCACCCGCCTGGGAAGAGACAGACATCCCGCGATCAGTGTATTGTTGTCGGAGAGAGGAGTCCCCATGAAACTTGGACGGAACGAGCCCTGCCACTGCGGCAGCGGCAAGAAATACAAGCACTGCCACTATGAAGAGGACCGCCGCGCGGAAGCGCAGGCTCTAGCCGAGGCGGCGGAGGCGCGGAAGGCCGCGGCTCAGGAGGAAGAATCCGCAGAAGACGAAGAGTCCTCGCAGGACGGGACAGCAGGAAACCCGCAGAAGCGTGACCGCGGCGGTTCCCGGTTCATGCGCGATTCCACCAAAGGCGGTGCGCCGGGCGCCACCGGCAAACCCTCCGGCGGCGCCTCCACCAACCGCATGACGAGAGGGTCCCAGCGCGGTGGCTGATCCCGTGGTGGAGCTACTGTCCCTCATCCCAGATGGTCGGGTCCACCACGATGTGTGAACCTTTCCACGTGAGCAAGCGCTCTCCCTCAAGCTGAGTCAGCGCGCGGGAGAGCGTCTCCGGTCGCACGGATATGGCGGCGGCGGTGTCCTTCTTAGACAGCTCACTGGTAATGCGGGGGCTGCGACCATACCGTACTTCCAGAAACCGGATTAACCGCTCCCGCACATCCATGGTGGTCAATACGTACAACTGTTCCGAGAGAAAGCGCATCTTTCCGACTAGATTCTTGAGAAAATCATCCCGAAAGCCCTCATCCGCCATCAGGCGGCGAATGCGGTCACGGTGGATCACGGCTACCAGAGCGTTCTCCACGGCCACGGCACTCACCGGGTAGGTATCCCGCTCAAACAAGACGATCTCCGCGAAGAGATCGCCTGTTTCCACCATGTGAATCGTTACTTCCCGGCCGTCGGGGCTGCTACGAAACAACCGAATTGATCCGGACAACAGCCGGTACACGGTGGTGCCCTCCTCCCCTTCCAGAAAGAGCATCGTCCCCGCGGCGACGGTGCGGCGGCCCTCCAGCTCCTGGAGCATCTCCAAGGAGCGAGGAGTTAGATCTCCGAAATAGTCAGGCATACTTGACCTCGATCAATTCATGCATTGTGCCCGCAGTGTACCGTACTCCCATGAACATAGACGAGAGCACTACCCTCTACGATCTCACCGAGGCGTACCCGAGGGCGATTTCTATACTGGTGGCGGCGGGATTTCGCCGTATGGACGATCCCGCACTGCGGAGACAGTTCGGGTCATCGATCACGATTGAGGCGGCGGCGCTGGCGCGGGGATACGACCCAGCGGAGTTTCTCACCGACCTTCGCGCCAAATTGAGCTCCCCCCAGGAGACTCGCGAGCGCGGGCCTGCGGGACGAGAACCGGGGGCCGCCGGCACCCCGGTGCGGATCATGGGGCTCGTACCGTGTCCCATCCGGGTCCCCATGACGCAGGTGATGGAGTCCGCCTCGCAATCGTTCACCGCAGACACGGGAATCGATGTGGAGTTTGACCTGCAGGCGGCGTATACCGGCACGGAGTGGATGGAAGAGAATCTCGGCGCCCACCCCACGGCCCAGGATCTGCCCGAAGTATTTCTGTCGGCCGGCTTTCGTCTGTTTTTCACCGATGATCGCTTTCGCCGCCTCCGCCGTGAAGGCGCCTTTCGCGACCGCACCGGTTGGGACCAGATGAACGGCTTTGCCCGCGCCAATGATCTCCAAGACCCGGAGCGCCGATTTTCCGTTGTGGGGGTGGTACCGGCGGTGTTCATGGTAAACCGGACGCTTCTGGGAGACCGGAAGGTGCCGCAGAGCTGGGCCGAGGTACTCACTCCGGAATACGAGAACAGCCTCGCCCTCCCGGTGGGAGACTTCGATCTCTTCGACGCACTGCTGTTAGGGGTGCACCGCTCCTTCGGCATGGCGGGGGTGGAGCAACTCGCCCGGAATATGTTCCAGCAGATGCACCCGGCGCAGATGGTGGCGGGTGCGGGCGGGGCGGCAGGTGCATCGGACGCAGGCAGTTCGTCCGGGGCGGGCGGGCCATCCGGACCGGGCAGGCAGCCCCTGATTACAATCATGCCCTACTTCTTTACCCGAACGATCACGGAGTCGAGCCCGCTCATTCCGGTGTGGCCGGAGGATGGCGCACTGGCAGCGCCCATCCTGCTGGTAACCAGGAGCGACCGCCCGGAGATTCAACCCCTCATCGATACGATCGCCGGAGAATCGATGAGTCGCGTGCTCAGTAAACTGGGTCTCTTTCCCAGTACTCATCCGGACAACGACGACTTCTCTCCGGAGGAGCATCCCCTCCAGTGGCCCGGGTGGGATCAACTGCTCTCCGACGACCTTCCCGTGACGCTCCAACGGACCACCGAGACGTTTGAAGGAATCGTCGCGGCGCGGCACCAGGCGGTAACGGTATGAAGCTCATTACCGTGGCGGGCCCTCCCGCCTGCGGCAAGACCGCCGTGATTCTCAAAACCGTGCTGGAGTTGCAGCGTATGCACGTCTCCGCCGGGGTGGTGAAGTTTGATTGTCTCAGCACTGACGACGACGAACGCTACGCCCGGGTGGGTATTCCCGTGCAGAAAGGCCTATCCGGCTCGATCTGTCCCGACCACTACTTCGCGAGTAACATCGAAGAGACGGTGGCCTGGGGCCGGCAACAGACGGTATCGGTGCTGTTTACCGAATCGGCGGGGCTCTGCAACCGCTGCTCGCCGCATATCCGGGACGTCATGGCGGTGGCGGTGATCGATGTGCTCAGCGGGATCAACGCTCCCCGCAAGGTGGGGCCGATGCTGCGCACCGCCGACGTGGTGGTTGTGACCAAAGGGGACGTGGTGAGTCAGGCGGAGCGGGAGGTATTCTCGTCGCGGGTGCATGAGGCCAATCCCCGCGCCCGAATTCTGCCGGTAAACGGACTCAACGGGCAGGGAGCGTTCGAGCTGGCGCGGCTGTTGCGGGACGATGCGCCGGAGCAGGCGTCGGTCACCGGATCACGGCTGCGCTATCCCATGCCCAGCGCGGTATGCAGCTACTGTCTGGGCGAACAACGCATCGGCGCCGCCCACCAGATCGGAAACGTCACAACCCTCAACCTTACGACGCCGGAGATCAGAGCATGACAACACCAATGTATACACCAAGCGCTGATGAAGCCCTGGCGGTGCTTATGGGAGAAGCCCCCACCGGCGTCCAATCCCTCACGGTGCTTCCCGGCCACGACAAACGGGGGGTGCCGGAACAGTTCTCCCGGCTCACCTTCACCCCCGGCGACGTGGTCTGTGTGGTGGGCGCTACCGGAAGCGGCAAGAGCCGCCTCTTGGCCGATATCGAGTGGCTCGCTCAGGCAGATACTCCCACCGGCCGGTCGGTGCTCGTGAACGGAAACCCGCCGGATCTCTCTGGGCGCTACGCCGGCAGCGGACGGATGGTTGCGCAGCTCTCGCAGAACATGAATTTTGTGATGGATGCCACCGTTGGCGAGTTTCTCCACCTTCACGCCGAGAGCCGGGGGGTTACCCTCTCCCCGGAGCGATTAGCACAGATCATAGATAGTGCCAACCGCCTCACCGGCGAGCCGCTGGCAGAAGACCGGCAGCTCACCGAACTGAGCGGCGGGCAGTCACGGTCCCTCATGATCGCCGATACCGCCCTACTCTCGTCCTCCCCGATTATTCTGATCGACGAAATCGAGAACGCCGGAATCGATCGGCATCAGGCGATCAGACTGTTGCAGGGGGCGGAGAAGATCATCCTGGTAGCTACGCACGATCCCTCGCTGGCGCTCACCGCGCCGCGCCGCATAGTACTGAGCAACGGGGGCATCTCGCAGGTCAGACAAAGATCG
>JBMCMH010000198.1:0-3875 GCA_048614515.1 Alkalispirochaeta sp.
ACCATGATCTCTCCCACGCTGTCGATGGCGAAGTCATCGGTCATGCCGGCGATATAGTCGAAGACGACGTTCTCCGGCGTGCCCGCTTCGGTCTCATAGAATGACTGCATCTTGCAGACGTAGTCTCCGAAGCGCGCCGCCAGGGTGTTTTGCTCGGCGGCATAGGCGGCCTCGTCAGGACCATACCGCTCAAAGATCCCTACCAGGTAGTGATACAGCGTCTCCAGAATGCGCTCGAAGTACTGGTGGTAGTTCTGCAGCGGAGGACTCGAATAGATGCGCTCGTAGTTGAAGTTCTTCACCTCCAGAAACGCCTCATACACATCGTCCGAAAACCCGATCGCCCCCGTTTTCAGCGAATGCGCGATGAGGTCATTCACCAGACTGTCTATAATCTCGGAGTTATTCTCCCCCAACAGTCGCCGTCCTGCGGCGGGGACATCTTCTACACGAACGAGGCCCAACTGCATCGCGTCCTCTAAATCTCGCCCGAGGTACGCGATCTTATCTGACATCCGCACGGCAACACCTTCCCAGGTGCTGGGCAGCTGATCTCGGCGCGTAATGGCGGATAGGACCTTCACCGCGTGATCCGGGCTGAGCTCCTGCTCGAACTTTTCCCCGCAGTGGTTGATGATCCCGTCCCGTACCGCGTAGGTCAGGTTGAGTCCCTTGCCGTGATTCGCGAGTTTGTCCACGACCCGCAAGCTATAGATCTCATGGCGGAATCCGTCGAGACCGCGCAGGCGTGACAGGATCTTCTCTCCCAGATGCCCGAACGGGGTGTGCCCCAGATCGTGGCCCATACCGATCGCCCAGGCCAGATCCGGATTCAGATTGAGGGCTCGCGAGATCGTGGCGGCGATGGTGGAGACGTGCATCACGTGCTCGATGCGGGTACAGATGTGATCGTTCTTGGGTGCGAAGAACACCTGAGTCTTGTTCTTCATCCGGCGAAACGGATAACTGTGGATGATGGCGGTGGTATCTCGAAAGTAGGGTCCCCGCAGATCCCGCTCATCTTCGGGACGCGGGACCCGTCGCCGACGAAGATCCTCCGAAGAGAGCTGATTCTGAAAGAACAGGGTGCTCCCGAATTGGGAGTCGTCCCATCCAGCCTCCTCACCGGCAAGGGCGAAATCGTCAGAGTGGGGCACTGTCAAATCCCAGTTTTTTCAGCTTCGGCTCGATCACCATTCGGCAATACCCTTGTCGGGGATTGCTCTCATAGAAGTCGTGATGGTAGTCCTCAGCGGGGTAAAACGTGTCTGCCGCAACGATCTCGGTGACGATGGGCTGTGAGAAGTGCTCTTGCGCAGCGGCCTTGCTCTGCTCCGCCGTGGCCCGCTGCGCTTCGTCGGAGACCATGATCGACGAGCGATACTGGGGCCCCACGTCCGCGCCCTGTCGGTTGAGCGTGGTCGGATCATGCGCTTTCCAGAACCAGTCCAGAATCTCCTCCAACGATATTCGATCCGCGTCATAGGTAACACGGACCACCTCGGCGTGCCCCGTGTCACCGGTGCACACCTGCTTATAGGTCGGGTGCTCCACGTGGCCCCCGGCGTACCCGGACTCCGCCGATAGAACTCCGGGCAACCGACGATATACCGCTTCCACGCACCAGAAACATCCTCCCCCGAGGATGATCGATTGTTCGTTCATATGTGTTACGCCTCCGTTACGCAGAAGGTACTGACTGAGCCCCGGGAGTCAAGCGGCGTCGGATCGATGGACGTGGAGGACGTCGGAGGCGCGCCATTCCCCGGGCACCAAAAAATCGACCAATCTGCGTGTCCATGTCCGCCCGACCGATATCGATCAGATCGATCTGGTGCGGTTTTACCGGACTACGCCCGGCGATTCCCGATACCTGAAATCCGATATCCGCCGACTCCAAGCTCTTCCGCAGCTGCTGAATGCCGAGCATTCCCATGGTACCGCTGAACGCTTGCTTGGCGTTTTCCAGTTTCTGCGGCATAAATGAAAGGGCCAGACTCACCCCGATCGAGAACGAGGCGCCCATGGCACGCACCACATCCACCGGTGTCTGGTCGACGAGTCCGCCGTCCACGAGATCCATATCCCCCACCCGGACGGGCCGAAAGAAGCCGGGCACCGCCGAGCTGGCCCGAATGGCGTGGCCGATACTTACATCGGAGAGGACGAGCGTATCCGCTCCGGGTAACTCCCCGCGAGGCGGCTGCAGAAATCGCTCCAGCTCACGCCGATCGATCCGAGCGGCGACCCGCCGGGAGGTCATAATAACGCGCCGTTGGTGCTCGATATCGGTAGCCGTCACCGCCACGTCATACGGCAGATCATCAAACCCGACATCGCCGATGTACTCCTGCACGACCTCAGCCAGGCGCGTATTCGGAAATATTCCCGCCCGGCTGCCATTGCGGAGATCGATCATGTCCGATACGCGAATAATGTGCTTAAACCAGTCCAGCTCCACCGAAAAGGTGCGGATCTCTTCCGGGGGCACCCCCGCCGCCGCAAGCACAGCCATCACCGCCCCGGCCGATGTGCCGGCGTAGATCCGCGGATAGAGCGCGGGATAATCGGCGAGCGCCTCAATTACGCCGCAGTGCGCGATTCCCCGGGCCCCACCACCGCCCAGCGCCAGTCCCACCGGCCCCCGGCGCGCGGCCAACCGGCGGAGAAGTGGTCCTCGACCGCGGCGTGGCGGATATGCGTCATGCTCCATACGGTTACTCTCTCGTCTCAAACATTCCGTCTACCAGGGAGGCGCCCAGGTTGTCGGCTCCGCCCACCGCCTGGAGACTTCCCATGAGCTCCTTCAGTTCCACCAGCTCTTCCAGCAGTACCAGGCGCACCAACTGCTCGTACTGCTCAGGGGTGTTCAGGGTGATCACCCCCTCTCGTTGCACCATCGTGATATTGATATCGTTTTGCCGCATACGATAGATCCGAGAATTGATATCAACCCGCACGACGAAGAACCCCTCGCTGCGAAAGGCGTTTACGATACGGCCCCGGACAAAGTCCGCCGCCGCCGTGGAGGGAAGCTCCAGTTTCACCTCGCGGCCGGCAATCTGACCGCCGTCGCCTTCGTCCCGTCGGTAGCCGCTGCCCCCGCGAAAACTCTGGATGAGCACCGGTGGCGCAATAATACTACTTACCAGCAGCGTCAGGATCGCCACACCAAAGAGATCGGCACCGATTGCGCCGGCGGAGAGGCCGATTCCCGCAACGATCAGCGTCACCTCACCCCGGGGGAGCATTCCCGCCCCAATGCGAAAGGCCCCTTTCATATTGAATCCGAGGATCAACGCCGGAACTCCGCAGCCGATCAACTTGCCCGCTACCGCTACGGCGGAGAAGATTAACCCGAACCAGAAAACCGGCACGATCGCCGCAAAATCAACCATGAGCCCCATGACGGCAAAGAAGATCGGCACTAAGTAGGCGTACAGTCCGTGGAGCCGGTCCCGCACCTCATCGGCGATGTCGGTCTGACTCAAGGCAAGCCCCATGACATAGGCGCCGATAATCATCGCCAGCCCCACCGTCTCGGCGAAGCCCGCCAACAGGAGCGCCAGGCCGAGGCTCACGCCGGCGATCACCTCTAGAGACTGCAGCCGTTTGAGGCCCTTCACCAGTCGCGGCGCGGCAAGTACACCGATCACCGTAGAGCCGATCCAGAAGCCAAACGCCTTGGCGGCAACGCGGCCGATTTGCAGCCAATCCACGCTGCCGTCGTGAACGCGCGCCAGCGCCACCACCACCGCCAGCAGCACGATACCCAACACGTCGTCCAATACCGCCGCCGCCAGGATCGTCACCCCCTCGGGGCTGGACATCTTACGCCGCTCCGAGAGGATGCGGGCGGTGATACCCACCGAGGT
>JBMCMH010000199.1:0-3790 GCA_048614515.1 Alkalispirochaeta sp.
GGCGCCTGTTGTAGCAGACGGTCCGCCGGCTTCCGTCGCGTCCGGCAGCCGCTCCCCCAGCGTGATCGCTCCCGTGTCGCCCAGACGCGCCTGACGAGCAGGGTCCCACCGGAGCAGGAGCCCGCGGCCGCCAAGCTTGACGGCAACAACCGCCGCCCCCATCGCCACCAGCTCGCCTGCCAGCGCGTACCCGTAATCAGGGGCGAACGCCTGGGCGCCGGCGCGGGAGCGTTCCCGTTCGCGAAACCCTGCTGGATCAATCATCAAGCTGAGCTCCTCCACGCTGGGAAAACACAGATCAGTCAGTGGCATCGCCTCATGGAGTATCTCCCTCCACGGAGCAGCCGCCGCCTCACCCTCCGGATCGGGTAACGAAAAATCAACGCTTACCGTCATCCCCCGCCGGCGGGCGGCGGTGAGTACCTCCCGCAGCGGCGCGGGTCCCGTACGGAACATCGACGCCACGGCTGTGGGGTAGCCGAAGTGCATAATGCGCGGGGTCTCGCCCCGCCCCGCCGCGTCGTCGGCGCCGCCCGGGCTGCGGCCCTGCCCTCCTTCAGTGAGGCCGAACGCAGTGAACCCCGCCGCCAGATCGCGTACGGAGAAGGTGTCATTGGCTCCCGCGTCATGGAGAAAGATGCGATCCAGCCCGGGAATCGGGAGGATAACCGAATAGGAGGTACCCGCCGAGGCATCCTCCACCAGTTTGAGCCGTGCAGACACGCCTGCCACCGCCAGCTCCCGGCGCAGCATCTCCGCCAGGGGATCCGCGCCAACCCGGCCGATCAGCCCCACCTCGATCCCCATGCGAGCCAGACTGAGACCCGTGTTGGAAACCGCACCCCCCGGCGACACGGTAAGGCCGGTTACGTCTACCAGGCCACCGGGCCGCATCAGCTCGGCGACGGAGCGCACCGGCTGGTGCCCGTGCAGTCCCGGCGTGAGATCGATACAGATATGCCCGGCGACGACCGCGTCCATGAGGTGATTGTGTGCGTGAATTTCGGTGACGTCAAGCATCTTTTTGCATGGTTGTGCATGTTTTTGCTTGACACATACACACTCTCCTCGTACGGTGGAGATGACAGGAGGCAGTATGGAAACAGCACAGGAGTCCCCGCGGACTACCACCGATATCGAGACGATCGCCCACGGAATCCGGCGCCGGGCGTTGGACCTGACAATCCAGAAGAACGGCTGTTACCTCAGCCAGGCTCTCTCCTCTGCGGACATATTGGCGCTTCTATACGGTAAGCTCCTCAATATCGGACCCAGCACGGCTCCCCCAATTCCCCAGCCGTTTCCCGGCGTACCGCGGCCAGGTTTCCATCCCCTCGGAGCCGAGTATAACGGTCCCACCGATCCGCATTCGGATCGACTCCTCCTCTCTGCCGCGCATTACGCCGTGGCCGTCTACGCCGCTCTGGTGGAAGTGGGCAGAATGGCACCGGACGGACTCGACCAGTTCAATGAAGACGGGAGTTCCGTTGAGATGATCGGCGGTGAGCACTCCCCCGGTATGGAGCTCACCACCGGATCCTTCGGGCAGGCCCTGAGCCAGGCGGGCGGAATCGCCCTGGCCCGGCGACTGCACGGAGAAACCGGACGCGTCTTCGTCTTTATGTCGGACGGTGAGTTTGAAGAAGGCCAGACCTACGAGGGTGTGCAGGCAAGCGTCCACTACCAGCTCGACAATATCATCGTATTTGTCGACGTCAACGGGCAGCAGGTGGACGGCGCCATTGAAGATGTGATGCGCATCGAACCGCTCGCCGACCGCCTCAAAGGGTTCGGAGCGGCGGTGCAGGTGGTAGATGGTCACGATATCGAAGCGATGGAGCGGGCGGCCGCCGTGGAGCACGCCGGAACGCCGCTCTTCGTGCTCTGTCACACCGACACGGCGCGCGGCGTGCCGCTGCTCAATGAACGAAAGCCGTATCTGCACTATGTCAGATTCAAGTCCGACGCGGAAAAACGGCAGTTTGTCGATTTCCTGGCGACGATGTGACGAGGAGTCCCGCAATGAACACTGAAATGCAAGTCCACGAACGGAATCTGGTGCGCTTTGCCGCCGACAAGCCCGAGGTAATCGTCTTCTCCGGCGATCTCACCGGTTCCACCGAGATAAAGGCGTTCAAGGAAACGTATCCGGACCGGTTCTTTTCTCTGGGAATGGCCGAGCAGAACATGATGAGTTGGGCCGGGGGCATGGCGCGCGAGGGGTTTCTCCCCCACGTGCACACCTTTGCGGTCTTTATGTACCGCCGCGCCCTCGACCAGATCCAGATGTCCATCGCGTACCCCAACCTGCGCGTGCGAATGTTCGGCTTTCTACCGGGTATCACCACCCCCGGCGGCGTGAGCCACCAGGCGATCGATGATATCGCTGTGCTTCGGGGTGTTCCCAACCTCACCATCTTTGAAACCGGTGACGCTACCGATGTGGAATCGATACTGGATCTGGCCCATGCCGTGGACGGACCGGTGTATGTGAGAATGATCCGTAAGGAGATTCCGCGGCTCTTCCCCGCCGACCACCCCACCCGCTTTGACACGGTGCGGGTTGTGAGTGAAGGCGGCAGCAACGGCTCCGACATCGCCCTGGTCACGTCGGGGATCTCTACCGAGGAGGCGATGCGCGCCACCGCATACCTTACGTCGAAGGGAGTATCGGTGGAACACCTCCACGCCGCCACCCTCAAACCGTTTACGGACGAGCAGGTGGTGCAGAGCGCCGCGCGAAGCCGCTATGGGGTCCTTACGGCGGAAAACCACACGACGATCGGCGGGTTGGGCACCTGTGTGGCGGAACTGCTTGCCCAACACGGTACCGGTGCGAGGCTCCGGAAACTGGGCCTGTTCGACACCTACGCCCATGGCGCGAGCCAGCAGTACCTCATGAAGGAGTACAACCTGGACGCCATTAGCATCGTCCACGCCGTTGAAGAAATGATGGGCGAGTCCTTCGGGGTCAGCGAAGAAGAAATGGCGGAGGTCCGACTGTCGGATTTTGCTGCCGCCGGCCAGCTCGACGCCCTGTGAGGGAGGTGCCAGATATGGACCAGAACACCGTGCAGGACAATCGCACGTACCTGAAATCGAGATGGACGGAGCTGAACCGTGATGAAACCGATCAGCGCCGGGGCGGTTCCATGCCGGCCCAACAACAGCACCACGATCCAGCCGCACCGGTGATCCAGCTCACGGATCCCGAAACGCTCAAGGAAACGATCGGCCGGGATCTCACCCTTACCGACGCGATCGCCCGCCGGGCAAGCCATCGCACGTTTTCCGACGAGAATCTTAGCCTCGATGAGGTCGCCTATCTCCTGTGGGCGAGCCAGGGTGTGCGAAAACAGACCACCAAAGCCAGCTTCCGGACCGTTCCTTCCGGTGGCGCCCGGCATCCGTTCGAAACCTATCTGTTCGTACAACGGGTGGACGGCGTGGACCGCGGACTCTACCGCTATCTCCCACTGGATCACAGCCTGGTCTTTCTCAAATCGGAAGAACAGTTTGAGGGCCGCCTGGAAGATCTGCTCGACCGGGCTCTGCTCAACCACAACTTCGGCGCCGCGGTGAGTTTTATCTGGACGGCGATTCCCTACCGCTCGGAGTGGGCGTACGGACATCAGGCAGCACGGCTCATCTTGCTGGACGCCGGGCACGTGTGCCAGAACGTGTACTTGGCATGTGAGGCCATTGCCTGCGGCACGTGCGCCGTCGGTGCCTACGACCAGAATGCAACCGACCGCCTCCTGGGAGTAGACGGCGAGGATGAGTTTGCGGT
>JBMCMH010000200.1:0-3742 GCA_048614515.1 Alkalispirochaeta sp.
GAGGCGTACGCGGCGGCCGGGCGGGATCCATCGGAACCGGTTCTTCTCGGGACCGGGGATCTCCGGGCGTCGGTGGGCTTCTTCGGCCGCGATCCCGGGCGCCGGGAGGTGGAGATCGGCGAGCCGTTTGTCGGAAAGGGCGGCCAACTGGTCCGGGGGGCGCTCTTCCGCGCTGCCGGGGGTACGGGCAACCCGACGCTGGAGGAATCGGTCGCCGTGGGGCGGCGGCTCTTCTGGGGCAACACCGTCCCGTACAAACCGGTGGGCAATAAGGCGTGGCCGGTGGCGGTGAAGCGCCGCTTCCTGCCGTTCATTCGGGAGCTGCTGGTGGACCACTGGCAGGGACATGACCTGATCACGTTGGGGAACCAGGCGTTTCAATGGTTTGGGCTGGCCGAGCCGCGTCTACGTCCGAAGCTGCGTGAGTTCTGGCTTCGGGAAGACCGCTATGAAGCGTCACTGGAAGTGGCACTCGGGGGAAAGACGATCCGCCTCTATCCACTTCCGCACCCCTCACCACTGAACGCCACGTGGCACCGGCGGTTTCCGGCACTTATCGATTCCCGATTGCAACAACTGGGATGGCCGGATTAGTTGAGTGCAGCATCTTCACAACAGGATTGCTCCCGTTTCAGCGGCAGGTAGTCAACCACCCGGCCGCGCACATCGAACGAAAACCGACAACACTCAGTCAATTCTCTGTGGAGTAGTTTGCGACCACGATGCACGCGCGTCTTGACGGAAGCCACGGTGACGCCCATTCGTTCAGCAATCTCGCGGTACGGCACACCTTCAATATCGCTCAGGAGAAGAGTAGTACGATACGGCTCCGGGAGATCTCTAATGAAACGCTCAAGCCATCCGGCGATTTCCGCGCGCGCGGTATCATCATTCTCGTAAGAATCGGCTTCGAGTTCCGGTAGTTCTTCCCATACCCGCCGAGTCCGATAGTAGTCAATGAGTATGGTGGTAGCCGTGCGATACAGATATCCGGCTGGATTCACGATGCTTGTGTTATGCTGCACGTTTCGGAACGCTTTGATAAACGTCTCCTGCGTTAAGTCTTCGGCGACATCCCGGTTGCCGGCTCGCCGCAGAAAAAACCGCAGGACATCCTGGTGCAAATCACGGTAGAGCCGTTCGATCATACAAGTACCCGCAGCGACACACTCACCAGAAGCATACCGGTGATCAGGCGGAGGCGGCCGGCTGTGAGGCCGCGGACTGCGATACCGGAACCGATTAACCCGCCGGCCAGGACCACCCCCGCCAACAGGGCCGTGGGGAGCGCCAATTCCGTGAGGCCTGCCCTCGGCCTCAGGAGTTCACCACCTGCCGCGGAGATGACCTTACCGGCAAGCGCCGCCACCGAGTTGAACAGAATGAAGCCGGCGGACAACGCGCTCACGAGCGGAGGGCGGAGAACTCGTTCCCGTTGCAGAAGGGGTGACAGCATGATACCCCCACCGATGCCTACGAGGCCGGAGACGAAGCCGATGAGCGCTCCCGCCACGAGTATCCGTGGGGTCCCCTCACCGACTCCAGACCACCCCAAATGCTCTCCGGCATCCTCAGGGGCTCGCCGTCGCCTCCCAAACTCCGCGCGCCAGCCGGTTACCAGACTCGCACCACCGGCATACAGAAGCACGATCGCCAGGAGCGTGAGGAACAGCTCCCTCGACAGGGGAATGATGCCACCGGCAAACGCCGCCGGCACCGACACGATCAGTAGAGAAAAGAGCAGCCGTACCGGAACGATCTCTCGTCGGAGTGCGCGAATGAATCCGGTGCCGGAGACGACGATGTTACAGGGGAGACTGATGAGTGGTACGATCGGGGCCGGGACGCGCACGCCGAGAAGCACTGCGGAATAGGTGGAGCCACCGCCGAAACCGGCGGCGCTATAGAGCACCGCTGTTACAAAGAACACAATGGCGAGGGTCACGATCAACGGAGAGAGCTCGAATCCAAACACGTCAGGGGCTCCTTTACTGAATCATCGCCCGGAGTGCGGCGTAGCCGCCGGCAATATGGGACACCGTGCGAAAACCCGCTGCCACCATCGTATCCCGCGCCATCGCGCTGCGCACACCGTGTTCACACACGAGCAGGTAGGAGTCAGTTTGGTCCAAATCATCGAGAGCCGCGAGGAACCGATCCAGCGGGACGTGCTCGGCCCCGGGGAGGATCGCGCGATCCATCGCCGCGATCTCTCCAGCCTCGCGAAGATCGATCGTCCGAGTGGGAGGCAGTGGCTTCACGGCGGTCGGAGCACTTCGTTCGGGGTTGACTCGGGCCCTCAAGGTGGACGCGGAGTCGCCGCCGCACAGCGGACACGTGAGGTCGGGATCCCAGTTGGTAGTCATGATTTCCATCGTGGTGAGTTCGATCGTATGTGTGGTCGCGACGGCGGCCGGTTGCTCACCGATCAGCATGCGTACCGCAGTCACCGCCTGCCAGGATCCCATCGTTCCTGCCACCGCTCCGAGAATTCCATCTAGTGCACAGCTTCCTGTACACCCATCGGTGAGCCCTTCGGGATAGAGACAGCGCAGACACGGCGACCGTCCGAAGGCGAACGGATAGACGTGCAGCTGCCCGGTGAAGCCGGAGACGGCAGCGCTGATGACGTTGATCCCGAGGCGGTGACCTGCATCATGCACGGTAAAACGACTGGAAAACCGATCGGTACAGTCCAGAAGCAGATCCGGAGGATCGTCGGATGAGAGCGCGGCGGTGGTGGCGCCGTCCGGTTCGCTGAAATACCGGGGTTCCGCAACGAACTGCAGGTCCGGGTACTCCGTCCGAAGTAGGTCGGCGACGGCCACCGCCTTGGGGCGTCCCACGTCTGCCCGGGTGAAAAGCGTCTGCCGATGGAGGTTGTGGTAGGCTACCTCGTCACCATCAAAGAGCGTCATCCGGCCCACCCCGGCGCGAGCAAGATACGTCACTACCGGGGCACCCAAGGCTCCCAGGCCAACCACCGCTACGTGAGCTGTGGCCAGCCGAGCCTGCCCCTCGTACCCTATCGCCGGCAGCTGCATCTGCCGCTGAAAGTAGGCGGTGTCTACCCTACTCTGGATTGCCAAGGACCCATTCATCGCTGCCATCTTCGTACCATTCGTGTTTCCAGATGGGGACGGAGCGCTTGATCTCATCGATAATCACCCGGCACCCCTCAAACGCCGCCTGTCGGTGCGCGCCACCGGCATATACCCAGACCGCCATCTCACCAATCGGTACTGCTCCGACACGGTGAATCGCCAAGGCCACCGGCAACTCCAATCGCGCCGCGGTTTCCCGGACAATACGCAGACCCTCGTATACCGCGAGCTCATGGTATGCAGTGTACTCCAGGCCCGATACGCCACGGCCGTTGTGGTGATTCCGGACTCGCCCTTCAAAGACGACAACGCCGCCAATCTCGGGATGCTCTACCGCGATCCGCTCCGAGAGGTGCTGCGCGGTTGGAAGAATCCGCTCCTCGGTAATGGCGAATCCTACGGGACGCGATATGCTGATCACGGGCTCACCCTCCGGACACCGGTGGAATGAACACCACCTCATCCCCGTCGGACAGGGAACTGTCCCATGACACATATCGCCCGTTTATCGCCGGCCGGATAATCGAGCGGTCCAGAGTAAGCCCATGACGAACTACCGCATCGGCGTATAACTGCGCCGGCGACACACCGGAATCGTTCATCGTCACCACCTCGCGATCACATCCCGCTTTTTCACG
>JBMCMH010000201.1:0-3714 GCA_048614515.1 Alkalispirochaeta sp.
TGGTAGAGGCCGCGGGTCTGCCAATTGCGAACTCCGTAGATGAGCCAAATGGGACCCTTGGGGGTGGTATCGCGCAACCACGCCAGCACACCGGCGATGCCGGTACCCGCAACGATGATCACCATGGGCCGGTTTCCCACCACATCCAGCCGCCAAGGATGGCGCAGCCGCCACGCCTGAACCACCGGCGGGGCCGCGGTCGGGCCATCGTTCCGGGCCGGCGTCGGGTCCATCTCCGCCAGCCGCCGAAACCACGCCGTGGCGCGCCCCTCCACTGAGACGATCTGCCCTTCCACCTGCTTGAGGCGCGTTTGGACCGCGCTCACGATGATTTCGATCTCGTCATGGTTGGGGTGGTGCTCGATGCGACTTACGGAATACGCCCGGGCGCTGTTGCGACCCTGCCGGCGAATCAGCTCGTCCGGTGTAACGGCCGGGGCGGCCCGCCGGAGCACGGTGAGCAGGTCGATTCCTCGACCGTTGCCGGCCTGCGCGGGGGCGAGCTGGTCCAGGGGCGAGGCGCCTGAAATGTCGACCCGACGCAGCAATTCCGGCGCTGCGGTGTAGAGCTCCAGCTCTTCCTCGAGAATGGTGCGGAGCGGCAGTCTCCGGGCCCGACCGGGTTGGAACACGCTGGAGTGGCCCACAAACAGGTACTTTCGCTCTCGCCGCGGCGGACGACTGAGACCATCTTTGGAGGGATCGCCGCCGCTGGGCCGCGGGCCGGTCCCACCGCTGGGGCGCGCGGCCTGCTCCGGGGTGTGCAACTCCTGCAGCACCGCCTCAACCCGCGCCGGATCGTTGAGCCACCGCACCAACACGGTATCTCCCACCCGGTGGCGGACTCCCCGGGGCCCGCGGAGGCGGACTTCCCACACGGCGTCTTGGGACGCACCGGCCATGCGATCCGATGTGGAACTCCCGTCGGCGTCCGGTAGCGAATCCAGCCGGCGCGTACCGACCAGTTCATACCGCGGCGCCGGGCGATGCAGGGTGGTAAGACGCGACCACAGATAGCGGTCCTGTCGTGCCTGCCGGGAGGCCGGTTCGCCGGTGCGGAGTCGGGGAAGACGAGTTATATGGTGCAACAGCACCGCCAGCCGGCGTCGCCGGTGATGCAGTGCGATACGAATGTCTGTCATGGTGTCTCTAACCTATGTGTGAAAGTAGCGTTCGGCAAGCTCCTGGATCGCCCCCTCCTGAGCGGTACGTTCCAGCACGACGTCGGCCGCTGCCTTGAGCTCATCCCGGGCGTTTGCCACCGCCACGCCCAGGCCGGCGGCGCGAATCATCTCCACATCGTTGAGGCTGTCTCCCACCGCCACCGTTTCGGCGATCGGAATCGACAGGTGCTCCGCCAGCGCCGTGAGGGCGCTTCCCTTACTGATGCCCACCGGCACCACCTCGAGGTAGGTCGGCTTGGAGAACGTGACATCCAGGCGGCCCTCACCGATGTCGATCAGCGCCTGCCGGTGCGCTGAAAGATCTTCGTGATCCCCAATGACCAGCAGTTTGGCACTTCCCGCCGGGAGGGCGGCTCCGAGCTCGGCCACCGCCTGCGAGCGCATCCCCGTGTCGACCGCGTACTGTTCCGACCGCTCCCGGTGACCCGGTGCCGTGTGCTCCGCCACGAAGGTGTCTCCGTCATATCCGTGAATGAGCAGTCCGTGGTCCCGGGTGTACGCGGCGATCTGCGAGATCGTTTCGGCGTCGATGAGGTGCTCCAGCAGGACCGTTCCCGACAGGACCGAAGTCACGCGGGCACCGTTAAAAGAGATCAGATATTCGTCATCCGCGGGTTCCACAATGCCCTGGGCCACGCGGCGAAGACTCGCGGTAGCGCGGCCGGAACTGAAGACCACCGCGATGCCCCGCCGATGGAGCTCTTGCAAGGCGTTCCGGTTGGCATCGGGTAGGGACCCATCGGGGGCGAGGATGGTGTCATCGATATCGGTAGCGAGCAAGCGATACATGCGCGGCAGTGTATGCGGGCTGTACCGTCCGGGGCAAGCGGCGGTAGGATAGCGGCCATGCACGCCGAGGGAATGATCGTCAAAATGCCGGTGGCCGTTGCGGTGGACCCGGACGCCGCGCCGTCCGAAGGGGTTGCCCACCCGAACATCGAGTATCAACTGCGCCTCGAAGAACCGCGCCCCGCCGTGGGTGAGCCCCCCGCCGATGTCACGGAGGTTGGATTGAATCGTCTGGTGGGTCGTGCGATACGGCTGGAACACACCGGGGAGTTGAGCTGCGTGCGGTGCGGCCGCAGCGTGGACAAGCTCTTTGGTGAGGGATACTGCTATCCCTGTTTTCGTGATGCCCCGGAAGCGGCGGAGTGTATCGTCAAGCCGGAACTCTGCGAGGCCCACCTCGGGCGGGGCCGGGACCCGCAGTGGGAAGAGGCGCACCACAACCAACCCCACGCGGTGTATCTGGCGGTCTCCAGTGCGCTGAAAGTGGGCGTAACCCGCCTCACCCAGATCCCCACCCGGTGGGTGGATCAGGGGGCGGCTTGGGCGGTTCAGATTGCGGAAGTTCCCTACCGCCAGTTGGCGGGCCGGATCGAGGTGGCGCTCAAAGAACTCTACACGGACCGCACGGCGTGGCAACGGATGCTCAAGGGGCAGCTCCTGGAAGGCGTCGATCTCGCGGGAGAACTCTCGCGGATCAGGGAGCTTATCGCCTCCACGGCCGACGGAGCGGACCTGTTGCCTTATATCTTTGAGCCGGCACGGCTCGCGCCGCAACATCTCATCTACCCAGTGCCGGTGCCACCGGAAAAGGTGAAATCGGTCAATCTGCAGAAGTCTCCGGTCCTCGAGAGTACCCTCATCGGCATCCGGGGACAGTATCTTATCCTGGATGGTGGTGCCGTACTGAACGTACGACGGCACAGCGGATTTCATGTGACATTGGAGGCGTAGGTATGAGAGGAACGATGAATCACGGCCGCCCATTGTCGGCACGTGTAGCGGTGGGAATGGTGGTGCTTGCGGGGCTGGGAGTGCCCGCGTATGTGTCGGCGGAATCGACCCCTGCGTCCCCAGCCCTCACCGTGCGGCCCTCCCTGGAACTGGGATTCGTAGACGTCCCGCACCACACCCTACAGTTTGGTGAAGACACCGATCGCTTCGATTACGTCACCCAGGGAGGGCAGGAAATCCTGTTTCCCTTCCGGCGATTACGGATCGATGTGGGAATCGGAGAACGGCAACGCCACCATGTGAGTTTGCTCTACCAGCCGCTCACCTTTGAGACGATCACGCAAATGGAGGAGACCCTCACCATCGATAACGAGACGTTTGCCACCGGGCAGGTGGTGGACCTGGTGTACGGCTTTGATTTCTGGCGCGGATCCTACGTGTATCGCTTTGTGGATACCGCCCCGTGGGAGGTTGACGCGGGAATCTCCTTTCAGATTCGCAACGCCTCTATTCGGTTTAAGGCGCAGGAGCCGACGGACGGTTCCGAAGGGCAGCTGGTGGTGAGCCAGGACACCGGACCGGTGCCGGTACTGCGGGCGCGCTCCCGCTACACGTTCGCTTCAGGCTACTGGCTCGAAGCGGAGGCTGACGGATTCTACGCCAGCAACGCCTTTATCAACGGCGCGGACTATCCCTTTACCGGTTGGATCTGGGACGCCGCCGTCAGCGCGGGGGCACGGATTCACCCCATGACCGAGGCGTATCTCACGGTGCGCTCCATCGGCGGCGG
>JBMCMH010000202.1:0-3698 GCA_048614515.1 Alkalispirochaeta sp.
ACCGGCGCATATCCCATGCGTCGGTTTTTTTATGCTTACAGCTTACAACCCCGTGCGGCCGCGAAAGCTCCGCGCCAGGGTGAGGCGATCCGCGTATTCCAGGTCTCCCCCCACCGGCAATCCCAGCGCCAGGCGCGTCACCTTCACGCCGAGTTCTTCCAGCTGCCGCGCCACGTAGAGCGCGGTGGTATCGCCCTCCACGGTGGGGTTGGTGGCGATAATCACTTCCTCGGTGCCGTCCGCCCGGACGCGCTGCAGCAGTTTGCCGATGGAAAGATCTCCCGGGCCCACCCCCTCAATCGGGGCGATGACGCCACCCAGGACGTGGTATAACCCGTGAAACTCGTGGCTCGCCTCGAGAGAGGCCACATCCTGCGGTTCTTCCACTACGCAGATCGTGCGTCGGTCGCGGCCGGAGTCGGTGCAAATGGGACAGGGATCGGTTTCCGTGTACGCGCCGCACACGGAGCACCGAAAGATCGTATCGTGAAGGCGGCCCAACAGCGCGGAAAGCCGCTCCGCCTCGGACCGGTCACCGCCGAGAACTGCGTAGGCGATGCGGGTAGCGCTCTTCTTGCCCAGCCCCGGAAGGCGGGCGATCGCCTGAATCAGTTGATCCAGGGTGTTCATCAGGCGCCGCCGGTGCCGGGTCCGCCCGGCATACCACCAAACATTCCCGGCGGGATCGGCAGATCGCCGGTGAGGGAGGAGAGACTGCTCTGGAGCTCCTCCCGGACTTTGGCGGAGGCGTCGTTATGGGCCGCCCGAAAGAGGTCCTGCAGCATCGCCACATCATCCGGATCCACCGCCTCCGGCGCGACTTCCACGCTCAGTACGTGAAACTCGCCGTTCATCGTGATCGAGACCATCCCGCCACCGGCGGTGCCGGTTACGGAGACCTCTTTTAGTTTCTGTTGCGCCTGCTGCATCGTTTCCTGCAGCTGGCCCATATTCTTCAGCAAATCCATTGGATTCATGAGTGATCCTCCACGATCTCGCCGCGGAACACGCGGCGTACCATATCAACTGTAGGGTCTACCGGGGGCTGCTCGTCAGCAGCTACCGCGCCCTCGGCACCGGCGATCCCCTCTGTATCGTTCACCGCAGAGAGCGTCTGAATGCGCACCCCTATGCGGTCGCGCTCCAACTCAGCACCGGCCGCTGCTTGAACCGCCTCTCGGTCTGTAGAAAGTGCATTCGCACCAAACTCATCGGCAAATGCAATCAGCAATTCATCATCCCGCAATCGCCACAATCGCGCCCGAGCGAGGAGCGCCGCCACCGAAATCCGCTGCGTCCGAAAACGCCCCACGATCGCTTGCACCTGCTCCAGAGAAATTCCGTGCACCTCCGGCGGCTCGTTGGGATCGATATCGGTATCCGGTTCCGGATCGATTTCCGGTGCCATCTCCGCTTGGCCGGCCATCTCGCTGCCGGCCACCGCGCCGGCGTCCCCGCCCCCGGCGCTGCCATCGCCCCCGTGGCGTCGCCGATAGGCAGCTTCGTGAATCAGCTCCTCCTGGAGCGCCTTGATCTCCTTCACCAGCGCCTGCGGCGTGCGAATAGAGGAGAGCGACGCCAGCCGGCTAATCGCCAGCTCCAGATCAAAGCGCTGGTTCACCGAGTAGCGTAGGTCCCGGTAGAGCTGCAGCACCAGCTCATTGGCAAACTCGATCCGTCCCCGGTCCCAGCCGGTGCGAACCTCCTCGGGAATGCGGTCCGGGCGCATGCCAAGCACCGCCTCGCGGTCAATTCCCGCGGAAATGAGCAACAGCGTCCTGAGGTAATCGGCGAGGTCCATCGCGAAGCGCTCCACCGCCACTCCCGATTGCATCGCCTGATCCACGATCTCCAACGCCTCCGCCGGCGCTTCCCGCATAACGGCGAGCATCAGGGCGTTCAGCCGTTCCAGCCCCAGAAGGCCCAACTTGGAATGGATCACCTCGAGCTGCAGGTGCCCGTCGGAGAACGCCGCCACCTGATCAAAGAGGGTGTACGCATCGCGCAAGCTGCCGGTGGCTTCCTTGGCCACCCACGCCAGGGCGTCGTCGTCGGCCTGAAGCCCCATATCCGCCGCCGCCTGCGCCAGCATCGCCTTGATCTCGTCCATCGGAATCAGGCGAAAGTTAAACTGCTGACAGCGACTGCGGATCGTGGCGGGGACTTTATGAATCTCGGTGGTGGCAAAGATAAAGATGATATACGGCGGCGGCTCTTCAATCGTCTTTAACAGCGCGTTAAAGGCGCTGTTGGAGAGCATGTGCACCTCGTCGATGATGTAGATCTTGTAGCGGGAATCGTTGGGCGCAAAGAGCACCTCGTCCTTTATCTCCCGGACATCGTTGACGCTGGTGTTGGAGGCACCGTCTATTTCTATGACGTCCAGGGCGGTGCCCCGGGCGATCTCCTCGCTTCCCGCCCAGTCCTCGCAGCCGTCGGGGTTGGGGCCGTCGGGACAGTTGAGCGCCTTGGCGAGAATGCGGGCGGCGCTGGTCTTCCCCACGCCCCGGGGACCGGAGAAGAGATACGCATGGGCGATCCGGCCGGAGGCGAGACTGTTCTTCAGGGTGGCCACCACAAAGTCCTGACCGATCATCTCGTCAAAGGTGCGCGGCCGGCGGCGCGTGGCAGTTACTTCATACGACATGGCAGCTCCTCACCGGGGCGCCTCGCGATACGCCGCGAAGCGCGCCAAAAAAAACCCCTCCAGCTCCACCTGAGTGATCTGCGGCACAGCCACCAATCGCTTACCGCTGCTTCCTTCCGGACCTGACGGGGTTGGGCGACGACGACTTGCACAGGACCCAGGCTTCAACACCGAAGGGGCAAAAATCACGGAGAGGGAGGGATTCGAACCCTCGGTACCCGGTTAGGGTACAAACGCTTTCCAAGCGTTCACCTTCGGCCACTCGGTCACCTCTCCATTCGATACGACGGGCAATTCGGAGCGGAGAGGGTGGGATTCGAACCCACGGTACGGACGAGCCGTACAACAGATTTCGAGTCTGCCCGATTCAACCACTCTCGCACCTCTCCGTACGCGAATGTCCGGGGATACTAACGCACTCCTAGGGAATTATCAATAGATACCGCCGGCTCACTCCGCCAGCATCAGGTTGAGAATTTCTATACGTCGAACCCAGGGTTCTGCCGCCGCGTAGCGGCTCTCCGCCGAGGCCCCACCGCCGTTGTCCCCGGCGGCGATCACCAGCTCCACCCGCTGCGGGTCGGCGCGAAGCTCGTCAAAGCGCTCCCGCGGCATCGTGGAGCCGTAGCGGGCGGTATCGGACCGGGCGAACAACCGTTCCAGCCCGTCCAGCGGGTACTCATCGCCGCCGGAGCGCAGTTCAGCGCGATCCAGTCCGCGCGCCGCCTCTATCGGCACGGTAAAGTTTACCCGCACCGGCGGCGGCTGTGGTGGTGCCTGTTCCGAGGTGGCCTCGTGCGAGGGGGCCCGGGTCTCATAGACGGTGACATCAACCAGCGCCGAACCCTCCGTATCGCCGGTGGCGCGAAACGCAATGGGGCGCACAAAGTACTGCGGTCCGTCGGCGGTTACAAAGGAGGCAACCGGATCAGGCCCGGAGGCGCATCCGGCGAGGAAAACCACCGCCGCCAGCGCACCCAGGCCCCAACGGACCGCGTACATCCGTTACTCTCCGGTCACCGTGGTGGTAATCTTTTGGTAGAGGTTCAGA
>JBMCMH010000203.1:0-3693 GCA_048614515.1 Alkalispirochaeta sp.
ATTGGGATGTGCTGGCGGAGATGGTGGAGTCGCGCGACCGCTATCGGTAGATCATCTTCTTCGTCATCCCCCCGTCGATCACAAAATTCTGGCCGGTCACGAACGATGCCTCAGGAGAGATTAGGTAGGCCACCATTGCGGCCACGTCTTCCGGTACGCCGACGCGGCCCGCCGGGTGCTGCCGGTGGTCTTCGGATGAGATTGGTTCACCGGTGGTATCGATCCAGCCCGGGCTGATCGCGTTTACTCGGACATCCGGGCCTAGACTGATGGCCAAGGCATGGGTCAGTGACAGAAGACCTCCCTTGCTCGCGGCGTACGCCTCAGAGTCGGGCTCCGACTGCAACGCCCGGGTGGACGCGATGTTCACCACCGATCCCCGGTGCCTGCGAAGAGTATCCGCGGCGTGTTTTACTACGAGAAAGGGCGCAGTGAGGTTCGTCTCAATAACACGGCGCCACTCGTCGAGGGGGAGCTGATCCGGGGGAACCTCGGAGGGCCGCGATACCGCGGCGTTGTTGATCACCGCGTCGATGCGGGAGAATTCGTCCACGGTACGACGGATGCTCTCCCGTATCTGTGTTTCATCCCGAAGGTCTACAAAGAGCGCCAGGTCCACGTCGATCTCTGCCCGCGTTCGTTCCAAGGATTCCTCGTCAAAGTCGACGATCACCGTGCGATATCCCCGCTCTTTGAGGAACGCCGCGCAGGCGCGACCAATACCCCGGGCACCGCCGGTGAGGTATGCAACCGCTGTGTTGTTCTTCATGGTGTGTACAGATTACGGATTATCGGGAGGTGCGTCATCGGGCGTCCCCGGGCGTTCTCGGGCGTCTCCCCGCGTCACGGGCCGGGGCGTTTCTTTTTGGAGCTCTGAGAACCCGGTTTGCGGCCCCCTTTTTTCGGGGGCTTGCTCGGGTTTCGGGGTTTTGAACCGCGGACATCATTGCCGTCGACGAGTTCCACCCGTAGGGTCTTCCCGCGGTAGGTGGTGCCTGCAACCGCCTGTTCGACTCGTGTGGCCATTGCCCTGTCAACCTGGATATCACTCGATGTGGTGTCGATATCGATACGACCGAGTGGGATATCTTGAGACCTCGTACATTGGTTGATAATTCCGATGAGTTGCGGGGGCAGCACTCCCTCACGGCGGCCGACATTGATCCGGAGCCGCACCATCCCACCGGCGGGGCGTCCCTTTGGTTGAGACCGGCGATCAGCGGAACTCCGTAATCCCTCACGGCGACTCTTTTTTGGTTGCGGTGGAGGATTGAGGTCTGGAGCGTCGCCGTACTCCGCAAGAAATCGGTTGAACTCGACGGAAATGAAGCGCTGGAGGAGCTCTTCCCGGTCGAGGCCCTCGAGGGAATCTCGCACCGATTGCAGGTACGGCTCGATCGCCTCCTCATTCACCTCGACGGATGTGACCCGCCCGAGGAGCTCGAACAGGCGGCTGTCGCAAATGTCTTTACCGCTGGGAATCTTGGCCTCTTCGATCTTGCGGCCGAGCACCTGTTCAATCCGGCGGATTCGGTGCCCCTCCCGAAGGTGAACGAGAGAAAGGGAGGAGCCGCTCTTGCCGGCCCGCCCGGTTCGTCCGCTTCGGTGGGTGTAGGCGGCAATTTCGTCGGGGAGGTCGTAGTGAATCACGTGGCTCAGGTTGTCCACATCGAGCCCGCGGGCGGCTACGTCGGTGGCCACCAGGAGGGCCGGATTGCCGGCGCGAAACCGTCGCATCACCGAGTCTCTCTGGATCTGGGAGAGCTCGCCGTGGAGCGCATCCGCGGCGTATCCATCTCGGGAAAGTCGGTGGGCGACTTCTTTTACCGCTTCCCGGGTCCGACAAAATATGATTCCGTACATGCCGGTCTGTACGTCGATGAGCCGGCGGAGCGCCGCGTACTTGTCGCTCGCATGGACCCGGTAGAAGTGGTGCGACACGTTTCCCGTCCCCTGATTCCGGGTACCGGAGACGATCTCGTGGGGGTTTCTCATGTAGCTCGAGGCGATGCGCGCCACTTCCGGCGGCATCGTCGCAGAAAACAGAAGGGTCTGCCGATTCGGGTTGGCGGATTGAAGAATCGCGTCGAGTTCATCCTTAAACCCCATATCGAGCATCTGGTCGGCCTCGTCGAGGACGAGGAATCGGAGCGTTGAGAGGTCGGCGATTCCTTTATCGAGCAAATCCTTGAGACGGCCGGGGGTTGCGGTGACCACATGGGCTCCCGCTCTGAGGTCCCGGATTTGCGGTCCAAACGGGGCTCCTCCGTATACCGTGGCGGTGCGCAGACCCTTGAGGTTGCGACCGTATTCGCTGATTTCGCGGGAGACCTGCATTCCCAGCTCACGAGTGGGTGTCAAAACGAGTACCTGAGTGGAGCGGTCCTGGAGGTCTATCTTCTGAAGAATTGGAAGTGCAAAGGCGGCGGTCTTGCCGGTACCGGTCTGTGCGAGGCCGGTGACGTCCCGGTCTTCGGCAAGAACGAACGGGATCATTTCCGCCTGGATGGGAGTGGGGGTTTCGAATCCCCGCGCACTGATAGCATCGAGCAGGGCCGGAATAAGCCCCAAGTCGTTAAATGTGGTCACGTATCCTCACTTTGGATTTTCAGGGAACGGATGGCAGCGGGCGAACGCAATCGACCCGAATGGTACCAATAGCGTATGGAAAAGCGCAGCCTCCGTCAACGCGCAGTCCCGTCCAGTGGTACCTGATGCCACAACATTTTCGTTGACCGCTCGGGAAACCCGTGGTAGCGTGATCGAGCATACTACATATGCGAATAAATATGCAGCGGGGTGACGTAAGCGAAATCACTCTCATGGCTCAGTCATCAGTCATCCACACTTTCGGTTTGGAGGCATTATGAATGGGATTCTGCTCGCTGTTATTGGTCTGACGGCCTTTGTGCTCGGATATCGATTTTATTCGAAGTACATCGCCGAGAGGATCTATCGTCTCGATCCGAACTTCAAGACACCGGCTCACGAGTTTGAGGACGGCAGGGACTACGTTCCCACCAACAAGCATGTGCTCTGGGGACACCATTTTACCTCCGTTGCCGGGGCTGCTCCTATCGTTGGTCCGGCCATCGCAATTTTCTGGGGCTGGCTCCCGGCCGTCCTCTGGGTCGTTTTCGGCACGATATTCTTCGCCGGCGTCCACGATTTCGGCACGCTCTGGATCTCTTCCCGTCACAAGGGGCGGTCCATGGGGGCAATTGCGGAAGATCAGATCGGCGCGCGATCTCGCACGCTCTTTATGCTCATCATCTTCGTACTCCTGATGATGGTGAACGCGGTGTTTGCGATCGTTATCGCACGACTCTTGGTGAGCTTTCCGGGTGCGGTCATTCCTGTGTGGTTGCAGATCCCGGTAGCCATGACCGTTGGCTACGTCATATATCGAAGGGGAGGCGGTCTCCTGATCCCGTCGATTGCGGCGCTTATCACGCTGTACGTGTTGATCTGGGTTGGTAGTATGGTTCCGCTGGAGTTGTCCGAGACCACCTTCATCGGGCTCCCGAATCACGCAACCTGGGTTCTGATTCTCTTTGTGTACGCCGGTATCGCGTCGCTACTGCCGGTCTGGCTTCTCTTGCAGCCGCGGGACTATGTAAACTCACACCAACTCTTTGTCGCGCTTGCGATTCTCTATCTTGGCGTGCTGTTTTCCAACCCGACCATGGCGGC
>JBMCMH010000204.1:0-3661 GCA_048614515.1 Alkalispirochaeta sp.
CGGCTTCCCGGACGGTCCTCAGGATGCATGAGGTCGATGAGAGAGCTGCCTTCAACCTCATCGATCTCGTATCCCAAAATGCGCGTCCACGCACTGTTGGCTGTGAGAATTGTGCCACGCGTATTCGTTACGCACAGAAGATCGGGCGTGACGGCAAAGAGCGTCTGAAGATCGGCATCAGCTGTGAGGTGTGTGGTGCGGGCCATTGTGAGAAAATAGCTCTCATACCCTGTTGGGGAAAGGTTTTCCTACCGGAAGATAGCCCAGAGAACGCAAAAACCCGTTCGATCTCGCCGCGGGCAGCGGGTGGGTTAGCTCCGCACCGTCCGCAGCGGGTATTCCTCACTGATGTACGCTTCGCCAAAGCCGTCGATATCGCGGATCCACTCCAGGAATTTCTCCGCTTCGCCGTGGGAGTCGTACGGCCCGACGCGGAGACGGTAGAAGAGATCACCCTCGACATCACGAGTGGTGACGCGACCGCCGAGGCTGTAATCGGTGAGAGTGGCGCGGGCCTGATCAACGCGGTCTCGATTGGGAGAAGAGATCAACTGGATCCAGTACTCGGTAACCCGAATCTGCCGCGGTTCCGGAGCAGCTTCATCGCGCTGGGCGCTGTCTTGTTGCTGGGAATCACGCTCCGATGAGGTCGAGGATTGCTCCTGCTGGGAATCGGCTACTTCCGGGGTATCCTCGGGGGTGGAGCGAGACGGCTCTTCCTCTTCCCCCGAGTCTTCCGTTCTATCGGAACTACGCGCCGGTCGCTCGGTGATTGTTACCTCAGAGGGACCGTCGCCGGTGCGCTCTTCAAACACCGTCCGTTCTTCGGAGTCCTCATCGGCTTCCGTCTGTTCCGGAAGATCGCCGTAGACGATTACCACTTCGTCGGAGTCTTCATCCTCATCGGATTCTTCCATCTCGCCGCGGTCGGGGCGCCGCACGTATTCAATCGGGTCAAACTCGCGCACGACCTGTCCGGACGACGCCTGGGCGGTTTCGTCTCCGCGGGGATACAGTAGTGCCATGCCGACACCAACAATGGCGGCAAAAAAGATTACCACCGATACGATCACCATCAGGACTTTGTTCTGCTCCATATTCCCGTCCGTCTCCTGCACCCGTTACTAAAGTTGTGGTAGCTCGCTCAACCGCTGGTAGAGCGCCTCCGGCGTGCGACCGTTGTCCACAGTTATAGTTTCGGCAGGTGAGGCCAGGGCTTGAGCATCCAAGCGCCGTTGCGTCCAGAGGCGGCGCACGATATCTCGTAACGAAAGGTCGTCCCGGCGGCGCGCCCGTTGGATACGTTGCCACAACGGCGCACGCACCAGCAACACCGCATCGCACAGCGTGTCCAGCTCCATGTAAAAGAGCAGCGCCGCGTTGATTACGAGCCCCCGCTCGCCGCCGGGTCCCGCACCGGTGGGGCCCTCTCCGCCGTGACCTGCGCCGCCGGGGCTTCCACGCCACTCCTCAATGTCTCGGCGTACCCGCTCGCGCATCCAGGGATGCACAATGCGTTCCAGTCGGTGCAGCTGATCCCGATCGGCAAAGACGATGCTTCCCAGCCTGCGCCGGTCGATCGTGCCGCGATCATCCACAATCTCCCGACCAAAGGTGGCCACGATCCGGGCGTGCTCCGCCGCCAACGCCTCATGGCCGATGCGGTCCACGTTGATCTCCCGCCGGCCGTGCTCCAAGAGCCATCCGGTAACCATATCTTTGCCGGCACAACACTTTCCGGCAACGCCGATTACCTCGGGCGTGCTCACTGGTGCATATCCCCCCAACGCTCACCGGTTTCTACGCTCACCCGCAGCGGCACGGAGAGCTCCACCGCGGTGGACATCTCTTCCATAACGAGCGATTTCACCCGGTCCACTTCATCGTCGGGGCATTCCAGAATGAGCTCATCGTGAACCTGCAGAATCAGCCGCGATTCCAGATCCTCCGCCACCAGCCGCCGGTTCACCGCCAGCATCGCCCGCTTCACGATGTCCGCGCCGCTCCCCTGAATGGGGGTATTCACCGCCACGCGCTCTACCCCCGCCTTTACGGTGCGGTTGCGGCTGTTGATATCCGGAAGCGGCCGCGGTCGACCCAACAGGGTTCGAACTTCACCGGCTTCCTCCGCCTGCGCCACCGTCTCATCGATAAAGCGCCGAATGCCGTTGTAGGTGCCGAAGTAGGCGGTGATAAACGCATCCGCATCTTTCCGAGGAATCCCGAGCTCATTGGAGAGCCGAAACGCGCTCATGCCGTACATCACCCCGAAGTTGATCGTCTTGGCGATGCGCCGCTGCTCGCTGGAGACCTCCTCGGCGTCCACCCCGAAGATCAGACTGGCGGTGCGGCGGTGCACATCTTCTCCTTCCCGGAAGGCGGCGCTCAGCGCCTCATCCCCCGACAGATGCGCCAGAATCACCAGCTCGATCTGGGAGTAGTCGGCGCTCACAAACCGCTTCCCCGCCGCCGGAACAAACGACGAGCGAATCCGCCGCCCCTCCTCATCCCGAATGGGGATGTTCTGCAGGTTGGGATCGGTGCTGGAGAGGCGCCCGGTGGCGGTGCCGGTCTGGTTGAGGCTGGTATGAATCCGCCGGGTGCGCTCGTTCACCATGCGGGGCAGTGCGTCCACATAGGTACTGCGCAGCTTACTGAGCATCCGATAGCGCAACACCTTTTCCGGCACCGGGTCCTCCCGGGCCAGCTCCTGCATGACGCTGTTGTCGGTACTGTAGCCGGTCTTGGTCTTTTTCACCGGTTGCAGCTTGCGCTCCTCAAAGAGCACCTTCTGCAGCTGTTGCGTGCTTCCGATATTGAACTCATGCCCCACCAGCTCGTAGATCTCAGCGGTGATCGTCTCGATCTGCTCACCGAGCTCCGTGGAATACGCCGCCAACTCCTCCACATCCAGACTGATCCCCTCCATCTCCATCCGCGCCAGAAGGGGTACCAGGGGCATTTCCAGCTCTGCAAAGATCTTCCGCACGTCCCGCCGGTCCAACAGGGGATCCAGCACGGTGTACAACCGCAGGGTCACATCGGCGTCCTCCGCGGCGTAGTGCGCGGCCTGCTCCAGCGGCACCTCGGCAAAGCTGGCCTCCACCTTCTTGCCGTTCCCCCCACCGGCACCGGTCCGTGTGGAGGCGTCCGGAAAGAGATCGGCAAAGTGGGTGGTCTGGTAGCCGAGATAGTCCTCCGCCAGCTTATCCATGCCGTAGCCGTTGGCGGTGGTATCGATGAGCCAGGCGGCGATCATCGTATCAAAGGCCACGTTGGTAATCTCGATTCCCCATCGGGCGAGCACTTTCCAGTCGTACTTCAGGTTCTGTCCCACCATGAAGAGCGTATCGTCGGTTAAGATCGACCGCAGGCGGTCCCGCGTAGCGTCTTCCGGCAACACCTGCCCCTCCGGCCCGCGGAGGGCGATATAGCAGCCCGTCCCGGTTTGCACGGATAGAGAAAATCCAACCGGCTCCGCGTCCATCGCGTCCAGCGCGGTGGTCTCGCAGTCAAAGGCAAACGTTTTCTCCCGTCGCACCGCGTCAATCCAGCGGTCCAGCTTCTCCAGGGTGTCCACCAGCTCGTACTCCCCGGCGGCGGAGAGGGACTGCCGCTGCTCGGCGGAAAGCACCGCCGCGGCCATATCCTGCGGCGGCGT
>JBMCMH010000205.1:0-3657 GCA_048614515.1 Alkalispirochaeta sp.
CAAAAACCTTATCCTTGCGCTCATGTAGATCCCGGCGTAGGGTATACGGGCAGGAGGTGCCGATGAACATCGTGGTGGTAAAAGAGACCGCCCCCGACGAGCCGCGGGTGGCGCTGGTTCCCGGGGATGTGCCGGGGCTGACAAAAACCGGCGCGACCGTGTTGGTAGAGGCGGGCGCCGGTGATGCCGCCGGGTTTACTGATGGGGAATACACGGAGAAAGGCGCGAAGATCGTTGGTCGGGAGGAAGCGCTGCAGCAGGCCGATGTGTTGTGTGCCGTCCGCCTCGCCGCCGCCGCCGATCCGGACCGCGGTGGAGCCGTTGTAGACCAGCTCCCTGAGGGCGCTGCGGTGGTAGCGCTGATGAATCCCTACGGCCCGCATCCCGATTTTGCCGTAATGGCGACGCGCAAACAGCGGGCGTTTGCCCTGGAGCGGATTCCTCGTATTACCCGGGCGCAGAGCATGGATGTGCTCTCCTCCCAGGCCAATATCGCCGGGTACCGGGCGGTGCTCTTGGGAGCCACGGCGCTTCCCAAGCTCTTTCCCATGATGATGACCGCCGCCGGAACGGTGGTTCCCGCGCGGGTCTTCGTGGTGGGAGTCGGTGTGGCGGGGCTGCAGGCGATCGCCACCGCCAAACGCCTGGGCGCGGTGGTCAGCGCCTACGATATTCGTCCCGCCGTCAAGGAGCAGGTCCACAGTCTCGGCGCGCGGTTCGTCGAGATAGAGGTTGATTCCGGTGACACCGAGACCAGCGGCGGGTACGCCCGGGAGATGGATGAGGAGTTCTACCGCAAACAGCGGGAGAAGATGCTCGAGGTGGTGGCGGAAACGGACGTGGTGATCACCACCGCCGCCATTCCCGGCAAGAAGGCGCCGATTCTCGTGACCACTGAGATGGTGGAGGCGATGGCGCCGGGAACCGTTGTAGTAGATGTTGCCGCGGAGCGGGGCGGTAACTGTGAGCTCACCCGCGCCGGAGAAACGGTGGAACACGGCGGGGTGCGCATTCTGGGTCCGGTAAACCTCGCCGCCGGTGCCGCCCACCACGCGGCGCAGCTCTTCAGCCGCAACGTGGCTACGTTCCTCAAGGAGCTTATCGATGACTCCGGAAATCTTGCGGTGGACACCGAGGACGAAATCGTGGCGGCCACGCTGATTATCGACGAGAGCAGCGGCCGGGGCGCGGAGCTTGCGGGGACGGAGGAACAGCCATGAGTTTTATAGCAATTATCACGATTTTCGTGTTGGCGATCTTTGTGGGCTTTGAAGTGATCACAAAGGTGCCGCCGATTCTCCATACGCCGCTCATGTCCGGATCCAACGCGATCTCCGGCATCACCGTCGTCGGCGCGCTGGTGGCGGTGGGTACCGGAGAATCCCCGCTCACCATATGGTTGGGGTTTGCGGCCCTGGTGTTCGCCACGATTAACGCGGTAGGCGGCTTCTTGGTGACGCACCGAATGCTGAGCAAATTTCGTAAGAAGGAGCAGTCATGACGGCAACGGTAGTGAATCTGACCTATCTCCTCTCGGCGATTTTGTTCATCCTGGGTCTCAAGGGCTTGTCTCATCCCCGAAGTGCGGTGCGGGGCAACATCATCGGCTCCCTGGGCATGCTGTTGGCGATCGTGGCCACCCTGGTGGCGCAGGAGATCCTGCATCCCCTGCTCATCGTGGCGGGCCTCGGCCTGGGGACGCTGATCGGTGCGGTCTTTGCGCTCAAGATCAAAATGACGGCGATGCCGCAGTTGGTGGGGTTATACAACGGCTTCGGTGGTATCGCCAGTGTATTGGTGGCGGGGGCGGTGCTCTACCAGTCGATGACCGGCGTCGGCGGCGCCGCCGGATCAGGTTCATCGTCCTCGGGCGGGCTGCAGTTCCTGATCGCCACCGTGGCCGGGGGGCTTATCGGGGGCGTTACCTTTTTCGGATCGCTGATCGCCTTCGGCAAGCTCCAGGGTCTGGTAAGCGAGAAGCCGCTCCGCTACCCCGGGGAGCAGGTGGTAAAAGTCCTGGTGGCGGCGGCGGCGATCGCCACCGGCGTGCTGGTGGTGCTCAACCCCGGAGAGATCCTCTACTACTGGGTCCTGGCGGGAATCTCCTCCCTGTTGGGAATCCTGCTGGTCATGCCGATCGGCGGGGCCGATATGCCGATCGTCATTGCCCTCCTCAACTCCTATTCCGGTATCGCCGCCGCGGCCACCGGATTCGTGTTGACCAATACGGTGCTGATTATCGCCGGTTCCCTGGTAGGTGCCAGCGGTCTCATTCTGACGAACATCATGTGTCGCGCGATGAACCGTTCCCTGGCAAACGTGCTCTTTGGCGGAGTAGGAGCAGCGCCGGCGGCGCAGGACGATGAAGACGACATCTACGCGGGACGCGTAAAGAGCACCTCCCCGGAGGAGGTGGCGATGATCCTCAAGACCGCGCAGAAGGTGGCGTTTGTTCCCGGCTATGGGATGGCGGTGGCCCGCGCCCAGACCCCGGTCCGTCTCTTGAGCGAGCTCATGGAGGCCGACGGTATCTCCGTGGAGTTTGGCATTCATCCCGTGGCGGGCCGTATGCCGGGACATATGAACGTCCTCCTGGCGGAGGAGAACATCTCCTACGACAAGCTCCGGGAGATGGACCAGATCAATCCGGAGTTTCCCAATACCGATGTGGTGATCGTGCTGGGGGCAAATGATGTGGTCAATCCGCTGGCCCGGGACTCCTCCGGAACAGCGATTAGTGGCATGCCGATCCTCAACGTGGACCAGGCGCGGACGGTGGTCGTTATCAAGCGCAGTCTGAGCCCTGGGTTTGCCGGTATGAAAAACCCGTTGTTTGCTGCGGACAACACGCTCATGCTCTTTGGAGACGGAAAGAAGATGATGGAGGGACTGGTATCGGCGTACAAGGAGGCATGACCGTGGCTCGCGCGGTGCGGCTGCTGGCAACGGTGCCGATTCGCCTCTACCAGTTTGTGATTTCGCCGCTCTTCCCCTCTCACTGCAACTACTATCCCACCTGCTCGGAGTACTCCCGGCAGGCGGTCATTCGCCACGGCGTATTGAAGGGGCTGCTCATGGGGGCGATGCGTATCGGCCGCTGCTCGGCGCGCTTCTACGGGGGAAATGATCCCGTTCCGGATGAGTTCAATCTGCACTCCCTTCGAGCCGAGTACCGAGGGCGGTCGGTGAAGCGACACCTTCGCAAGGAGGATCATTAATTGACAAGCTTGAGCGTTCAGCTCATGATCCGATGCTATGCAAGAGGATGAGACAACGCCGCTCTCAGCCGTCCGGACCGGAGTTCCAGTGGTGGTGGCACGTCTGGAGGGTGGTGAGGGTTTTCGCAGCAAAGTGATCTCGATGGGAATCGTACCGGGGAATACCGTTACCGTCCGTTCGAACGGCAAGCGTGGACCGTTAGTGGTCCAGATAGACGGTAGTCGCGTGGGTATCGGCCGCGAATTGGCCGACCGTATCATGGTGAAATAAAAAAAGGTCATCCCCGGCGGATGACCTTTTTTATAGCGCAGAATGCGGGGAGTACGTGTCGCTCACGGAGTGATCGGCATCCTCAGGAGGTTACATCCTTGAGCTGCAGCCCCTCTTTCCGCAGATAGGGCATCAGACCGATCTTGCTGATCGTTCGCAGCGCGCGGG
>JBMCMH010000206.1:0-3613 GCA_048614515.1 Alkalispirochaeta sp.
TTGAAAAAGATAATGAGCACCTTGTAGGCGCCGAGTACCGCGTAGGTGACAACCAGAAACTTCTCCTCCGGAATGGCGAACCATTTTGCCCGCGTCTCGTAGAACCATACGCCGGCTACCTTTACCATAACCGATGCCACGATCAGTACGACCACGTTGATCAGTGAACACCAGAACAGAAAATCAGTCAGTATTCCATAATTCATGATATGTCTCCTTATTCCAGTATAATAAAAAATCGTCGGCAACGCCCGCTTGCCTCGTGCTCCCGCCGCCGTATACACTGTCAGTCTATCGAGGTGCGCGGATGCGTCGCCTCGGCCCGTATAATCCCGATAATTGGTTCGGGAGTCTCTACCGGAACGCCGGAACGTTCCGACTACGGGCAGAAACGCACTTCCTTCTCTCCTGTGCTGCAGGACCTGGAGCCCTCGCGGATTCCAGGTCGTGGTGTTTCTGCTCAATAGAGGCTCGCCTTCCAATGCCCGGCACCGCAGGAGGAGCCATGGAACGGCAACAGCAACTCTACGAGGGCAAGGCCAAACGCGTCTTTGCCACCTCCGATCCTTCCCTGGTCATTTTCGAATACAAAGACGACGCCACCGCGTTTAACGGACAGAAGCATGCCGAGTTCTCCGGCAAAGGTGAGCTCAACAACCGCCTGAGCGCCCACTTCTTTGCCGCAGTTGCCGCCGCCGGAGTACCGACCCACTTTGTGGAACTCCGCTCCCCCCGGGAACAGGTCTGTCGCCGCGTGGAAATCGTGCCGCTGGAGGTGGTGGTACGCAACCGCGTAGCCGGCAGTATGGCGCGCCGCCTGGGCCTGGCGGAGGGCTCCCCGCTGCGCCACCCCGTGGTGGAACTCTGCTTCAAAAACGACGAGCTCGGCGATCCGCTGGTTGCCCCCTCGCACGCTGCCGCCACCGGCATGGCCACCTGGGCTGAGATCCGCTGGATGGAACGCTCGGCGCTTACCGTCAACCGCATCCTCATCGACCACGTGGCGCCGGCCCGGATGGAGCTGGTGGACTTCAAGTTGGAGTTTGGGAAGATGGCAGCCGGGGTAGATCGAACCGAGGGTTCTGCCGACGCCCACCCGCTGGGACCCGGCGGCCTCATCCTGGCCGACGAGATTAGCCCCGACACGTGCCGTTTGTGGGATCGCGCCACCGGGGAACGCCTGGACAAAGACCGCTTCCGGCGGGATCTGGCGCCGCTCCTCGAGGGGTACCGCGAGATTCTCCGTCGCCTGGAAGGCGCCGTGGAGGCCTCCCGATGAGCGGCGGCCAAGACGGCGTGAGGAAGGGCCCCCTTGGTGAGGCTCCGGTGGCGGCCACGCCGCCGGCCCCGATGAGCGGTGACGCGGCGCGCAACCGTGAGTTCGACTTTGATGTCCAGGGCGGTGATATCCATGATCCCGAGGACCGGCTCCACGAGGAGTGCGGGTTGTTCGGGGTGTTTACCCCGGACCGCGATGATGAGATGGCGGCGTCGATTGCGCGGGTGGTGTACTACGGGTTGTATTCGCAACAGCATCGTGGACAGGAGAGCGCGGGAATGGTGGTGGCCGGTGAGGATGGCCTTGAGCAGTACCGCGGCATGGGCTTGGTGGCGGAGGTGTTCACCGATCAGGTGCTGGACCGCTTTGCCGGGCGGGCGGCGATCGGACACGTGCGTTATTCCACGGCGGGGTCCTCGACGATTTCCAACGCGCAACCGCTGATGGCGCAGTCCAAATTGGGGCAGATCGCGATCGGCCACAACGGCAATCTGGTGAACGCGCCGGTGATTCGCGATTTGTTGGAGGACGCCGGGGTGATGTTTCAGACCTCCAGCGATTCCGAGGTGATCTTGAACCTGGTGGCGCGGAGCGCGCGGCACGGATTGCGTCGGGCGCTGCAGGATGCGCTGCGGGCGGTGCAGGGGGCGTTTTCGCTGGTGTTGCTCACCGAGGATAGCCTCATCGCGGTGCGCGACCCCAAGGGAATCCGGCCGCTGGTGCTGGGAACGCTGGGGGACGCCACGGTGGTGGCCAGCGAGAGTTGTGCCCTGGACGCGGTGGGAGCCGATCTGGTGCGGGATGTGGAGCCCGGGGAGATCGTGATCGTCACGTCCGATGGTATGGAGTCGCTGAAGCTCAATGAGCGTACCGGTAGCCAGGTGTGTTCGTTTGAGTTTGTGTACTTCTCCCGCCCCGATAGTGAGGTGGACGGCGTGGGGGTGTACGCCTCGCGGATGGAGGCGGGGCGCATTCTCTATCGGGAGGCGCCGGTGGAGGCGGACGTGGTGAGCGGCGTCCCCGATAGCGGGGTGGTGGCGGCCCACGGCTACGCAGAGGCGGCGGGTATTTCCTACGCCATGACGCTGATCAAGAACAAGTATGTGGGGCGGAGCTTTATCGCGCCCACGCAGGAGCTGCGGGAGCGGGCGGTGAGCGTCAAGCTGAACGCGCTGCGGCACAATGTGGCGGGGAAGCGGATTGTGCTGATCGACGATTCTATCGTCCGCGGTACCACGATGCGCCGCTTGGTGGCGATGTTGCGGCGCGCCGGGGCCACGGAGGTGCATATTCGGATCGCTTCGCCGCCGGTGCAGCACGCCTGTTACTTTGGAATGGACTATCCCAGCCGCAATGAACTCGCCGGCCGGCGGGGGGTTGAGCAGGTGCGGGAGATGATCGGCGCGGACTCCCTGGCGTATCTGTCGTTGCCGGGTCTGCACGCTTCCCTGGGGGATACGGGGAAGTACTGTGTGGGGTGTCTCACCGGGGTCTATCCGGTGGCGGCGCCGGTGGGGCAGGAAAAGGATGAAATCCCGGAGGCTATCGCGGTGAGAAATGGGCTGTATACATAATCGTGTTGCAGATTGGAGAATAAATGTCGGTTCCGTATGCAGTTAGCTCCTGGAAATGCTGTGGTGAATACCAAATCTTTGTGGCACTACAATTTGTAGCCCAAGTTGCAACACGATTCTCGATACAGCCCCTGGTAGCAAGGAGTTTCCATGAATGATGAACCATTAGACTACCGCAGCGCCGGCGTGAACGTGGGGGCCGGTCAGAAACTGGTACGAGATATCGAGGCTACAGTTGCCGCCACGCAGGGTCCTGAGGTATTAGGTAACCTTGGCGGCTTTGCCGGGCTCTACGCCCTTGGGAACTACCGTGATCCGGTGCTGGTTTCCGGAACCGACGGGGTGGGAACCAAGGTAGAGCTGGCCCGCGCCGGGGGACGATTGGATACAATCGGCATCGACCTGGTGGCGATGTGCGTCAACGATGTGATATGTCACGGCGCGCGGCCGCTGTTCTTTCTCGATTACATGGCCGTGGACGACCTATCGAAGGTAGATGCCGCGGCGATCGTTGCCGGCGTCGCCGAGGGCTGCCGGCGCGCCGGATGCGCTTTGATCGGCGGCGAGACCGCGGAAATGCCCGGCGTCTACCGGCCGGGGCGATTCGACCTGGCCGGTTTCGCGGTGGGAGCGGTAGAGCGCGACGAACTCATCGACGGCAGCGCCCTGGAACCGGGGATGGCGGTGGTTGGACTTGCCTCCAGCGGATTCCATTCCAACGGATACTCATTGCTGCGGAAACTGTTTCCCGAGGTTGAGG
>JBMCMH010000207.1:0-3569 GCA_048614515.1 Alkalispirochaeta sp.
CTTCCGGAAAGGATGCCGCGTTCTGCACGATCGCCCCAAAGGGCTTCACCGCGTTGGCCAGGACGAAGTAGAACGGTGCGAGGAACAAGAGCCCCACCAGGATTACCAGCACTTCGATCGCGAGGTACTTTTTGGAGTAGCTGCGGCGCGTCATGCCTCCACCTCCCAGCGTTTGGTAGCCAGCACCTGAATGGTGGATATGGTGGCCACCACAAAGAAGAAGAGAATCGCTTTCGCGGAACCGAGGCCGTAGCTATTGTACTGAAACGCTTCAAAGTAGATGTTCATGGCAAACGTTTCCGTTGAGCCGAACGGCCCCCCGCCGGTAAGCGAGAAGATCACGTCGAACATCTTGGTAGTCCAGGATAACGCCAGAAACACCGAGATAGTAATCGCCGGTACGGTAAGCGGTAGAATGATCCGGCGGAGGATGCTCCAGCCGGAAGCGCCGTCAATATGGGCCGCCTCGATAAGATTCTGATCGATACCCAAGAGCGCCGCGATATAGATCACCATGAGATAACCGGTACGCTGCCACACGAAGACGATCACCGAGGCCCAGAATCCCGTTCCCGGCGTCCCCAGCCAGGGTAACTGGAACAGCGCGATCTCCGTGACCATCCCCACGGAGGGCACGCTATTGGTGAAGATGAAGCGCCACACAAAACCGAGAATGATCCCGCCGATCACGTTGGGAAGGAAGATGATCGTCCGCAATACATTCGCGCTCTTCAGCGGCTGCACCAACGCCAGCGCCAGAAAGAACGCCAATATATTGGCGATCACCACCGAAACCGCGGTGAACTTGGCGGTAAACACCGCCGAGGAGGCCGCCTGGTCATCACCCTGAAATATCTCGAGGTAGTTCTGAATCCCGATCCAGATCGGTTCCCGATTGACCCCGTTCCACTCCGTAAAGGAGTAGAAAATCCCCATGAAGAAGCTGATCAAGACGATGACGGTAAAGAACAGAAAGCCCGGCCCCATAAAGATCACGTCATCTTTGATTCCGTGAAGCGTACGCTGATTCATATCAATTCACCCTTGTGCGGAAAGATAGGGCCGGCCCCACGGCCGACCCTTGGTTTGATCTGCTATCAGTTGGCTCGGCGCTGCCAGGATTCATCCAGCTTATCCAGCGTGGTGGCCCAGTCATCCTGACCGGCGATGTACGCCTGAATGTGCTTGCCTGCGTCGTCCGGAAATCCATCGGGAAAGCTCCCGAAGACCCACGGAATCGTACGGTCGTCATTGGCGTAGGCGAGGATGTCCTGGCCAATGCCACCGAGCCCCTCAGCGGATACATCGGAGTAGGCCGGAATAAAACCGAACTCTTCGGTGATGTACCGCTGTCCCGTCTCTGAAGTGACCAAATAGTTCAGGAACGCCGTGGCGGCTTCCTGCTCGGCAGCGGAGCTCTCCTGATTTACCACGAAGTAAAACGGTACCCCCACGGGAATGCGGTTCATGTCGGACGAGTCGTTGAGCGGCATGGGAAGCAGACCGATGTTCGCGTCGGCATTGGCCTCCATGATCGGGATTTCTTTCCAGACTCCCTGTTGAATCATCGCCGCATCGCCGCTCGCGAGTAGCTGCACCTGGCGATTGTGATCGGTGGTGAGGGGGTTGTTTTCACCGTACTCGATCGTCAGGTCGATAAGATCCTGCAGATCCTGAAAGAGCTCGTTATCGGCCATGGTAGCGTCGCCGTTGGTCAGGTCTTCCATGAATCCCTGTGGATCATCCTGATGCGCAAAGGGAACGTTGAGCATGTGCAACGCCATGACCCACCAGGTGGAATAGCCGGTGGCAAAGGGTGTGTACCCGGCATCCTGAATCTGCTGCGCCGCCGCTTCCAACTCCGAGAGCGTGGTGGGAAGCTCGTCGATGCCCACCTCGTCGAAGATGTCTTTGTTGTAGATGTAGCCGTAGCCTTCGAGGTTCACCGGCATACCGCGCTGGCGGCCGTCGATGTTCATGCCTTCGAGAGCAAAGGGTTGGGCGTTCTGGGTGAAGTCCTCGCCGGAGAGATCAGCGATAAACTCGCTCCACGTTTCGTACTGGCCGAGTCCCTCAACCAAGAAGATGTCCGGACCCTCGTCGGCGGCAAACTTGCCCCGCAGAATCGTCTGCCAGCTGGTACCGCCACCGATCGTCTCGATCACCACTTCAACGTTGGGGTACTCCGCCTCAAAATCCTCGGCAAACTCGGCGTACGCCTCATCCAGGTAGGGTTTGTTCTGAAAGAAGTTGAGCTCTACCGTCTCTTGGGCGGCCCCGTCTCCCTCGGCCTGGTCGGCCTCCTGACTACCCGACGCGAAGATAAGCCCCGCAGACACCACCGTCAGTGCCATGATCAATAGAAACCGTTTCATGCAATCCTCCTTAGGTGTGGCGTTGCCATCACCGTTTTTTTTCTTCAGCAACTCTCACGGTCTACGAGAATCGGCTGAAGTTGTTTAACGAATAGTTCCGACTGGTCGCCGGTGATCATTGAGACGATCCCTTCGGTTGCCAGCTGAGCCACTTCCTGCACGGGCTGGTGAATCGTGGTCAGGGCGGGTCGGGTGTACTGCGCCCATTCGATATCGTCATAGCCGATCACCGAGATATCCTCAGGGACCGAGACCCCGTGGTCGAGCAGACAGTTGAGCACACCAATAGAGCTGATATCAGACTGAACAAAAATCCCGTCAAAGCCGGATACCCACGGGAGGTTCTCTGCGATCGCATCGTAGGCGGTAGCGAACAGTCCGTTCTGCAACGTCAATGTCTCCCGCCGGATCTGTCCGGCGCGGCTGGATTCCGCGCTGTCTGCCTCGCGCACTGCTCGCTGAAACCCCTGCGAGCGCACCTGGAACTGCTCCCCTACCTCGGTCACTGAGAGCAGTTTGCGGCGGCCGGCACGAATGAGGCGTTCTCCGGCGAGGTAGCCACCCAACTCATGATCAATGCGGATCTGGTGGCACCGCTCGCCGGCGGTGGTGGGGGATGGGTTAATCAGCAGAAAGGGACTGCCGAGCGCACGGAGCGACTCGATTTGCGCCTCGGAGACCTCGTACCCAAAGATGATCAGGCCATCAACCTTCTTCTGCCGAATGAGTCGGGTAATGTCGTCTTCCGCGCGGTCACTGCTGCCATATCCGGCAACCAGCGCGTCCAGACCATGCTGCGCCAGCGCGTGGCGCATCCGCCCGATCGCCTGAGAGGTATAGACCGATTCGTACGGTCGCAGGGAGTGAAACGGATAAATCAGACCCACGATCATGCGCATACCGGTGGCCAGGCTCTTCGCGCTAAAATCAACGTGATATCCGAGCTGCTGCGCCAACTCTTGAATGCGCCGCTTGGTTTCATCCTTAACGAGAGGACTGTCGTTGAGTGCTCGGGAAACGGTGGAATAGCTGGTGCCGGCAAGTTGCGCCAGTTTGCGGATGTTCAGATCCATCGTCTCCTCCTCGTTTTGCAACCGGTTGTATTTTGCAACCGGTTGTATTTTGGAGGTTATACCCGGTTCCTCGGGCCGTCAAGAGAAAAGATGAGAAATATGCTCGGGCTCGTCTCTCGGA
>JBMCMH010000208.1:0-3458 GCA_048614515.1 Alkalispirochaeta sp.
ACGGAGGTCTGCGGTCTCATGCCGGAGGAGCCCCTCCACGCTGCGGTTGTGGGGGCGATTACCGCTAAGTAAGAAACGTAGGCGACGCGGGTCGTGTGGTGGGTAGGTTGCTACGTGAGAACGTCATGCCGTGCATACCCTACACCCCGTGCGCGTTTCGGGCCAGAAAACGCCGTACCAGTAACCAAAGCCATCCACAGGTGACAAGCGCACCCGCGGCACCGGTCATTCCCGCTCCGTACGAGACTGGTGAGTTGGGTAGGCGCGAGAGAAGCGCCATCGATACCCAGATACCGGGAATCGGGGCGCCCGCCAGTGCCCAGAATCCGGGTGCATACCAGACGACGATCGGGGCGAGGGCCAGGATTCCCACCGCTTTGCTCAGAGCGACTCCTTCCACTTTGTCCCGCGCCACGGTGGCGAGAGCCAGGGCCACGGCCGGGGTTTGAAGGCACAGCGCCGGGCATGCCGCCGCCAGAGTGGCCCATGGAATCGGATACACCCCGTTTAGCCGCCCCAGAGCGACTACCAGCGGCAGTGTTCCCGAAGAAACGATGATGAGTTTGCGCACCAGCCACCCGCCCCGGTGAAGTGGGCTTACCGATATGGGAGCCAGAACGCCCTCGTCCAGTTCATCGAGCAGCACGAATCCGGAAACCATGCCGAGCATGATCGGAATCAGACAGAGAAAGAACACCGACAGGAGCGGCACATACGGTGCCGGATCGAACCCCCAGTGGCCGGCAAGCAGCGTTGCTGCGACAGGTATGCCGAATCTGAGAAGCAGGAGAAACAGAAGCGGCGCCAGCAGTACAGTCGTCAGGAGCGGGTCTCGGAGGATCAGGCGTACTTCGGAACGCAAGACCGCGCCGAAACGGTCTCCCGAACGACGGTCCGCATGACGGGAACTCTGCCGCGAATCGCCCGCCCGTCGGGCAACTTTGTGCCGGCCGGCCGCTGGGGCCTCGGGACGACGGAGCTCGATAGCCGCACGGTAATAAACGAGGACCAGCATCCCTCCAGTCCACGCGGCGAGAATCACGAGGGACACAGCCACATCCGGCCCGACATCAGTGATCACGTGCAGCAAAGACAGGGCGGGAAGGGTAGGCAACGCCCACCACAGCGTATGCTCCAGGACACCGAACGCCGGAAGAACGGGAGCGACAAACACCAGCGTCCACAACGCGCCGCGGAAGAAGTACTGGTTGAGCGTTGCTGACCGCAGCGCGACGACGATTCCGATAGCGGTGTAGAACGCTGACGAGAGTAGAATCGTCGGAAGGAGATAAGGCAGGCGGGAGAGCGTTGTGGTCCAGCCGTGGCCCGCGATCAACAGCGGAATACTCACACCTGCGGCGAGGCCGGCCAGAGTCAGCACTTTCGAGGTCACCCATCGCCGGGGCGGCACGGGACTGACCGAAAGAATCGTCAACACCCGCTGTTCTCGTTCCAGCAGTGTCATCGAGCCGACGAAGAAGAAACCCAGCACAGACGTGTCTGAAAAGACCAATATGCCCGCGAGTACACTCCGCCAGTGGGGCGGCACCAGCATAACACCCGCCAGATACACCAGCAGAACCACGCCGTAGACCGCGTGAAACCCGTGGCGCCACTGGAATCGGAGGTCTCCCCGCAGGACCGCACGTCTCCGGCTCGGGCTTGTCACGTGAGCCCCCGGCCGGTGGTGGCGGTAAAGACGTCCTCCAACGATGCCTCCTGACTATGGATCCTGCGAATTGATCGTTTGCGGAGGCGCGCAAGAAACTTCGGGTTGTCCGCCAAGTCCTGCAATGGGAACTCCTCATTCTCTGGTGGTGTATCATACGTGACGACAACGCTGGGGGAACCGTAGCGATCGCGCAGCGTTGCGGGAGCGTCAATTACGGGGAGCGAGCCGTCGACCATAAAGGCAACGCGGTCGCAGAGTTCATCGGCGACGTGCATGTTGTGAGTGGTAAGAAACACCGTCGTGCCGGCTCGTCGTTCACCGTCGATTACCGTCATCACCCGGCGGGCGGTGGTGGGGTCGAGTCCGGTGGTCGGTTCGTCCAGGAAGAGAACGTCCGGGTTGTTGATCAGAGCGCGACAGAGATTCAGCCGGGTCTTCATCCCCTTGGAGTATGCTGATACACGCCGGTGAGCGGCGTCGGTCAGTCCGAAGAGCTCTAAAAGATGGCTCGGAGAACGCGTCTCCCCCCGATACATGGAGGCGAAGTACTGTAGGTTTTCCAACGCGGTGAAGCGGGAGTAAAACGCCGGAAACTCAAAGGCCACCCCGATCCGCTCGTAGAACGACGGTCGAGCGTGACGGATCTCTTGCCCACCGACGCGTACCGAACCCTGGTAATCGCGCAACAATCCGATCAGAATGTTCTGCGTGGTGCTCTTGCCGGCACCACTTGGCCCGAGGAATCCGAAGATCTCCCCGCGGCGCACGGAGAACGAGAAACCGTGCAACGTCTCCACCTTCGCCTCCGGGTAGGTGAAGGACAGGTCAGACACCTCTATCGCGCGGTCCGTCGTTCGGTCGATCATCTGGTCGAGCGCTGAACCGTGAGCGGCACCGTTCATGTTCACGATGGGCCCCCTCGTCCACAAAAGAGTCCATCCACCACCAACCGGAGCAACTGGGACCGGGCTGCATCAAAGGTATCCTCCCCCAGCTCGCGCCTGTGCAGCGTCAGGAGATAGAGCGACCGCACCGCCCCCACCAGCGATTCCGGAGGATCAGGCCGGATTAACCCGGCTTTTTGCCATTGCGCAAAGACCCGGCCGAGAACGTCGCGATCTTCATCGCGATGACCTGTGTGGTACTGCGCCGGCACGTTGCGCATAATGCGGTCGAACTCGCGGACATCAAGCATCCGCCGCAGCACCGGATTGGATTCTACGGCGAGAATCGAGCGTTGGAGAATATCGAACACACCGTCCCGGGTGGGCGGATCCAACGCTTCCAGTTCTTCCCGCACCGGCCGTTGCAGGCGACGCTCCTCATCGCGAACGACCGAGAAGAGCAGTGCCTCCTTGGTGGGGTAGAAACTGTAGAAGCTTCCTTTGGAAATCGCCGCGCTCGATGCGAGCTCCTCCACCGAGACCCCACGGGTACCTCCGCGGGCGAACAACTCTGCCGCTACCTCGCGCAGCCGTCCGTCAATGGCGCGGCGTTCTTCTTCACCAAATTGCTTGGGCATAGTTATGACTATATGACTGAAACGGGAAAATAGTCAATATAAGACTGCTTGCCGAGAACCTCAGTCGTACGTGATATGGCCGTGCCACCCACGCATTCGTGCCCGCCGACTCGAGCTGCATCGAACTGCTACCCAGGCCAGCAGGCAGTATCGACTAATCCTGCAGATCGAGCCGTCCGATAGCAACCACTTGCACCGCCCCCGTTGGGCGTCCGCCGGAGCGACTCTGGCGGTCCGAGCCCCAGGTGTAGAGCGCGCCGTTAT
>JBMCMH010000209.1:0-3435 GCA_048614515.1 Alkalispirochaeta sp.
CGGACACGGAGGCAATGATATGGATCATAGAGAAGGCAACGTGACACCATCGCCCGTTCCGTCGTGGCGGACGTTTCTCACGGATGTACTGATCTGTTCTCTCGGTGCCTACGGTGGACCGGAGACCCATATCAGCGTGTTTCTGAGTCAGATGGTACACAAGAAAGGATATCTCTCTGAAGAAGAGCTCATAGAACTCCTCGCCCTCAACGGAATACTCCCAGGCCCGACGAGCACCCAGACGATCGTGTCCATCGGGTATAAGACCGGCGGCCGGCTTCTGGCTCTGCTCACATTGCTGGTCTGGGCGCTACCGGTGATCGCCCTTATGACGGCGGCGTCCTTCGCGTACGGCATCCTGGAGCAGCGAGGACTCTCTACAACGGTCCTCCGCTTCGTGGGGCCCATGGCGGTGGGATTCATTATCTATGCCGCCGTACGAATCGGACGGAAGGTCGTGGTCAATCGGTTGACGGCAGGCCTCTTCCTGATGAGCGCGGTGGTCACCTTTTTCTTCCGGCAGCCGTGGGTCTTTCCGGTGGTTCTCGTGCTGGGAGGGGCGGTGAGCGCCGGTGTCAACGCCGAACACGGAATGTGGCGCTCCCCGCCGCTGCGACCGCCCTGGGGATATCTGTTTCTCTTTGGTGTAATCGCGCTCACCTCGCTTCTGGCGGCGGCGCTTTTTGAGACGAGACTCGTCCAACTCTTCGAGGCGTTCTACCGGTACGGATACCTCGTCTTTGGTGGAGGACAGGTGGTTGTCCCGGTGATGCAGAGTGAGCTGGTCGACGTCCGGGGCTATATGAGCAACCAACAGTTTCTTACCGGCTACGGTCTGGTTCAGGGCCTGCCGGGCCCAATGTTCAGTTTTGCCGCGTACGCCGGGGGAATGGCGAGTCGTGACGGCGGTTCACTCGTACAGCTCTTGGGCGCACTCATTGGCGGCGTAGCCATCTTTTTGCCGGGAATTCTGCTCATTTTCTTTGTGTATCCCGTGTGGGAGCAACTCAAAGGGATCCGGGCGGTGCGGCTTGCCATCGCGGGGGTAAACGCCGTGGCCGGGGGACTTATCGCCGTGTCCATCGTAGTCCTCGGTCTCTCCACGGGATTTACCGCCGTCACCGTCGGCGTGATGCTCCTTACCGCCGGGCTACTCTTCTTTACGAAGATTCCCGCGCCGCTCATTGTACTCGCGGCTCTTGTATCGGGTGTGGTGATTCCTCCGCTGTAAAGAGACTTGAACGCTCCACTGTCCGCCGCGTGTTCAATCGAACCACCGGTCCATCCAGCGGCTCATCTCTCGAATCTCCCGCATCTGAGTGGATCGAATGCTCGCAGCCAGCTCTTCCAGCTCCTGATGGTCGCTGTCTACGCGGGAGAGAAACTGCTGTGACATCATGACCGCCGGCGGGTCTGATTGGTCCGGGTGGGGTGCCTCATGCCGTTGCCTCCTCGAGTTCTTCTTTCTTGACCCTGAGCAATCGGGCGTTAATCGCCACGATTACCGTGGAGAGGGACATCAGAATCGCGCCCACCTCCGGCGAGAGAATGATACCTGCGCTGTAGAGGACGCCGGCGGCGAGGGGAATCGCCACGACGTTGTAGCCGGTGGCCCAGATCAGGTTCTGCACCATCTTGCGGTAGGTCGCCTGCCCAAACAGGATGAGCGCGGTGATGTCGATGGGATTCGAGTTGACCAATACAATGTCTGCCGTGGCGGCAGCCACATCCGTACCGGAACCGACGGCGATACCGATCTGCGCCTGCGCCAGTGCGGGAGAGTCGTTCACGCCGTCGCCGGTCATCGCCACGTATTCACCCTTTCCTTGCAGCTCTTTGATTTTCTCCTGTTTCTCGTCGGGGAGCACCTCGGCGAAGTAGCCGTCCATGCCGAGCTCTTCAGCAACGGACTTGGCGGTTTCCGTGTTGTCACCGGTAAGCATCCAGCATTTGATACCGCGCTTGTGGAGCGCGTGAATCGCTTTGTACGACTCCGGCCGGATCGCGTCGGAAAGCGCTATCGATCCCGCCAGGGTTCCATCGACGAGGAGAAAGACGCGGGTAACGCCGCCTGCGTAATCGGCCTCTTCCGGTTGCTCGATACCGTTTTCTTCCAGGTATCCGGGACTGACAACTTCGACCTTTTGGTCGGCAACGGTCCCGGTAACGCCCTTGCCTTTGACCGTCTGAAACTCATCGGCGGCGGGAATCTCGAGGTTCTCCGCGGAGGCCCGCTGCAGGATTCCCTTGCCGATAGGGTGTTCGGATTGGCCTTCCAGGGCCGCGGCAAGCGCCAGGATCTGCGCGCCGTCGTACTGTTCGTTGTGGGAATCCACGCTGGTGACCTCGAAGCTCCCCTTGGTGAGCGTCCCGGTCTTGTCGAAGACCACGGTGGTGATTTTGCGCGCGTTCTCAAAGGCGGTTCTGTTACGAATAAGCAGCCCGTTCTGCGCGGATTTAGACGTTGATACGGAGACCACGAGGGGGATCGCCAGCCCCAGCGCGTGGGGACAGGTGATGACCATGACCGTCGCCATGCGCGCGATGGAAAACTGTAGATCCCGGCCGGCTACCAACCACGCCGCCAGGGTTGCCACGCCGACGGTGATCGCAACGATGGTGAGCCAAAATGCCGCGCGGTCTGAAAGCGCCTGAGTCTTTGATTTGGCGGCTTGCGCCTCGCGGACCATGGTAATCACTTTTGAGAGGTAGGACTCTTCGCCGGTTCCTTCGACGCGGAGCTCAAGCGAACCGTCGCCGTTAATCGATCCACCGATCAGTTTGTCGTCGGTGGCCTTGTGGGCCGGCCTGGACTCACCGGTGAGCATCGATTCGTCGATATAGCTTTCTCCCTGTACAACCACACCGTCGGAGGGAATCTTTTCCCCCGGTTTGATTACCAGCACGTCTCCCTTCTGTACTTCCGATAACGACACGTCCTCAACGCCGTCGTCGCTTTTGCGGTGCGCTTCGTTCGGCATCAGTTGCGCCAGCTTCTCCAGGGCGGAGGAGGCGCTCAACACCGAGGCCATTTCGATCCAGTGGCCTGCGAGCATAATCGCGATCAGCGTGGCAAGCTCCCAGTAGAACGGAGCGCCCTCGAGCCCAAAGGTCACCGCTGCGCTGTACACGTACGCCACCGTTATGGCAAGACCGATGAGGGTCATCATTCCCGGCGTCTTGTCTTTCAGCTCGCCTACCAGCCCCGTGAGGAACGGCCGGCCGCCGTACACGAAAATCACCGAGGCCAGCGCAAAGACGACGATACCGTCGCCGGGAAATCCCAGGGTGAATCCGAAAAACTGCTGGATCAGCGGTGAGAGCGCCAGGATCGGGACCGTCAGGACGAGGGAAACATAGAAACGCTTCCTGAAGTCCCGAATCATCATCCGGTGATGTTCAGTATGATCGTGGTGGTTGTGGGTATCGCTCATT
>JBMCMH010000210.1:0-3428 GCA_048614515.1 Alkalispirochaeta sp.
GCACTTCCCCGGCTGAGCCCCTACTCCACCCGGCGGTACCGGACTGAGGGAGAGTACTGCCAGCGGTCCCCGTCGGGGTCGGCGCGCAGGAGCGTGACGAAGACTTCGGTCTGGGGCGGGATGGTGAGTTCCACCGGGGTGCGGCCTTCGGCGCGCATGTTTACCAGGCGAAAGCTGACGGTGGCCTCGATCGGGTCGGAGAGGCCGTTGGCCACGAAGAGCGCGTAGGTGAGGTCGTACTGCTCCGTGCGAAACTCGATGCGGCCCTGGCCGGAATACTCCGCTTCGTGATCGGCAAAGTCGGCTACGGTGAGGTCGCTGCCGTAGACCTCCTCAAACGGGTCTCCCCCGGGGTGCGCGGCGTAGTAGAAAACTCCCTCTTCCGGATCGATCGGCTCCCCCTCCACGTCTCGAAACTGGAACGGAATGCTCTGCATGCGACCGTTTGCCAGGGGAACGCGGACGTCGAAGTGCAGGTGCGGCCCGCTGGATACACCGGTGTTGCCGCTGTAGCCGATGAGCTCTCCCGCCTCCACTTCATCCCCCACCTCCACTTCCGCGCCGCGATGGCGCAAATGGACGTAATTCCCAAACGAGCCGTCCTCATGAGCCACCATCACGAGGTTTCCGTGGTCGGCGTAGGACATGGAGGGCCCGCCGGCGCGGCCGTCCTCCTTCACCCGGACTACGGTACCCTCCCGGGCGGCGTACACCGGGGTGCCCTCTTCCATATCGAAGTCCACGGCGTACTGGTTCTCGCCGAAGTGGGAGAAATCGCCGTTGTACCCTTGCGTGAGGCGGCGCTTGGTGCCGTGCTCAAAGGGAAAGAGATAAGCATACTCGTCGTCGTGGTCGGCGGTGTCGGGATCGCCCATGGCGAAGGTATAGCGCAGGTTGTAGCCGATTCGTCCTCGGGTGGTGGTGGGCTCCAGGGTAAACAGGTACTGCTCATCCGTCTCCGGCGGTATCGCGCCGCGCCACGGAAGATCCTGGTCCGGGGTGAGGCTCACGAGCTGCTCGAAGTCGACGTTGATATAGATCGGGATGAAATGGTCGTTACGGGCGTAGAAATCGTAGCTGTTGTCGTCTTGCTCGACTCCCCACACCTCTATGTAATCGCTGTCGGTCCCATAGCGGGGGCTCGTCTGAGCCGACAGGTTCAATCCAAATCCAAAAACCAATCCAACAAGGAGGCCCAGAACGAAAATCCGCGGGACCCGGTGCGTGCCATTCATAGTCATAAGATACCGCTCTGGTTACAATGCGTCAGGAGGCAGCTATGGCCCATGAAATTGTACCGGCGGCGGAAGAGATTTTGGACCAGGAGTTTCCGGTGCTGGACCGCGGATTTGTCCGGCTGGTGGACTACCTCGGGGGAGACCAGCGCATTGTGCAGTCGGCCCGCGTCTCCTATGGAGCGGGCACCAAAACGTATCGCCAAGACAAAGGGCTCATTAACTACCTCTTGCGAAACGAACACACCTCGCCGTTTGAGCAGGTGGTGTTTACCTTTCATACCAAGATGCCGATCTTTGTGGCGCGGCAATGGGTGCGCCACCGGACGGCGCGGCTGAATGAGATCTCCGGGCGGTACAGCGTCATGAAGGATGAGTTCTACGTTCCTGGGGAGGGTGCCGTGGCACCGCAGTCCACCGACAACAAGCAGGGGCGCAGCGGTGATGCCTTTGAGCCGGAGGAGGCGCGGGCGATCCAGGCCGAACTGGAGACGCAGCAGAAGCGCGCGTACCAGGGATATGAGACGCTGCTGGAACGCAACGTGGCGCGGGAATTGGCGCGCATCAATCTGCCGCTTTCGATGTATACGGAATGGTACTGGCAGATCGATTTGCACAACCTGTTTCATTTTCTGAAGCTCCGGATGGATGCCCACGCCCAGTACGAGATTCGCGCCTATGCGGAGACGATGTTTGAGATCGCACAGCGGGTGTGCCCGATCGCCACGGAGGCGTTTGATGAGCACGTGCGGGGAGGATTGAGTTTCTCGAGGCGTGAATTGGCGGTGCTTCGGGAGCTTCTCGCCGGTGGCGAGACCGGTGATGCCGCTGAGACCGGTGAGAGTCGTGATACGGCAGTGGCCGCAGGGCCCGGGGCTGTGGGCGTGCTGGAAGAGCGAATTCGGGCCGCCGGTGAGCGGCATGGAATTGAGGGGCGCGCATTGGATCGATTGGTAGACAAGGTCCGCGATGGACGCTCCGGCTGAGTTCGCCAAAAAACCGTTTGCAGCATAGATGACGTTGGACTACGATTAAGAGACACGGAGGACACAATGAGCGATGATACGCGCACCGATAGCAACCAATATTTAACGTTCACGCTGCTGGAAGAGCAGTACGCCGTGGAGGTGTACGACGTCAAGGAGGTCCTCGAGTATACCTCTGTGACCCGCGTCCCTCGGACACAGGATTTCATGCGGGGTGTGATTAACCTCCGCGGGAGCGTGGTCCCGGTAATTGATCTCCGATTGAAGTTTGGGATGGGCGAGACAGAGAAAACGATCGAGACCAGCATTATCGTGATGGAAGTGGAGATCGGCGGTGAGAAAGTCACCGTGGGTACGCTTGCCGATAGCGTGCAGGAGGTGATTAACCTCGAGGACAGTCAGATCGAGCCGGCGCCGCAGATCGGCACGCGAATCAATACTGAGTTCATCCGAGGAATTGGTAAACAGGAGGACCGCTTCATTATCATTCTCGATATTGATCGGATCTTTTCCGAGGAAGAGCTCACGGCGGTAGTCGAGGAAGTCGGCGCTAAGTAAGATAGGTGCCTATGCACCATCGACAATCCTCGTGGTTTTCCTTCGGCGAGATCCGTGGCAGTGATGCCGGTCTCGCCGCTCTCAGTTACCGTTTTACCACCGGTACCGCTTCCTTCGCCCGCTCCTCGGATGATTGGCTCCGCCTATCGCTGCGTCTCGACTCGGCGGTTACCGGGGAGGAGGATCTCACCGGACCCGGGCAGATTCGCTCCTGGGCGGTGGACCCGGCCGGCCTCGCCGGGCGGCACTGGCACCGGCCGGAGATAGATGATCCGGTGGGAACGACCGATCACCGACATATGCGCTACGCCACGGGCCATGGCGGCGTAGAAGGAAACATCAATCCCCACGAAGACACCAGAGGTATCGTACCGGTGGAGGTACGAGGCCACCGGTTTTCCCTTCCCTTGGCGGGGAGTTCTCTTGATACGCTGGAACTGGCGCGAAGCCGGGACGGTGTCTTGGTGTCCTTTCCCTTGGATCCGAATGTTCGGGTGTATGGGCTTGGTGAGAAGACCGGCTCCCTGGATAAGCGCGGCCGCACCTGGACGATGTGGAACTCCGACGAGCCGGACCACACCCCGGAGCGGGACCCCCTGTACCAGTCGATCCCCGTGGCGTACCTGTTTACTCCCGAGGGAACCAGCAC
>JBMCMH010000211.1:0-3427 GCA_048614515.1 Alkalispirochaeta sp.
AACGCCGGTTATGGGGAACTTCGTTCAGCGGTGCTCACCGTCGCCTCGGGAGGGCTGTATCTGGATCAGGTGATGCTGCGCCTTGTCTTTGCACAACTCTCCCATCCCCGTGAAGGCGAGCCGATACCGGAGGCCCTCGCGGAACTGACTGAACGGGAACGGGAGGTTTTCGGTTTTCTGCTGGAAGACAAGAGTACTGCAGAGATCGGATCACTTCTGTACATCAGTGTAAAGACGGTAGAAAACCACCGCTCCAGCATCTACCGGAAACTTGACGTTCACGACCGTCTTTCGCTGTTCAATTTTGCGCGCCGGAACGGTATGATCCAGTAAATCGACGAACGCCGCGAGCGATAAACTCGTAGCTCAGATAGGCGATCATGGCGCTGATAAGCTTGTCTACCATGTTCGTTACCATCCCGGACCAGAACACTGCGGTCACGAGGCTCCGGCCGGTAACTACCAGACCCATCACCAGGCGATCGATTCCATGAACCGTGGTGACCCCGGAATACATGACGTATGCCAGAACTGATCCAAAAAAGCCGTTGGCCACACCAGCGGTGACACCGAGCCACACATACCCCGGCGGGTGACCCAGCCATCCACGTCGGGTGAATATCCAGGTAATACACGCCGTCATGACATTGCAACAGACAAACGGGAACAGTACCTGCCCGGTAACTGTCAGAATCCCGTTGCTCACCAACGCAGTCACTATTCCCGGCAACAATCCCAGGTGGATCGTAACAACGATCGTGAGGATCGAATCAAGGTACAACGGGAGCTGGAGCACGTGAACCAGCGCTCCCAGCCCTGCGCCGGCAACTCCTCCGCCTGCCGCTACAACGAAAACGAACCAGGGGGATATCGTTTGATTTTTGAATGGCTGCTTCATCCCCGGACAGTATAGTTATCAAAGAAAACCAATACCAGTTAATCGCGTCTCTACCGGGCCTTCCATTGCAATTTGCCCCCGGCGCCGCCCCTTGAGTCTCCGAGAAATCAGCCTCATAATCTCTACTGTGAACAAAACGGACCTTTCAGAGACGGACATCCGCACCAAGTTCATCACCCCGGCGCTGATCGCCGCCGGGTGGGACCCCATGACCCAACTCAGAGAAGAGCTCCAACTCACCGCTGGGCGTGTTATGGTCCAGGGCAGGATCGCCCGCCGCCGCGCCGGCAAGCGCGCGGATTACGTGCTCTTCTACAAACCCGGCATCCCCATCGCGATCGTGGAGGCAAAAGACAATACCCATCCCGTCGGGGCCGGGATTGAGCAGGCGATCGACTATGCCCGGCTCCTCGACGTCCCCTTCGTCTACAGCTCCAACGGCGACGCGTTTCTGGAACGGGATCTCACCGCATCGACCACCACTTCCGCCGCCACAACAGCCCCGGCTCACGGTGGAGCTGTAGAACGCGAGCTCCCCCTCACCGCCTTCCCGAGCCCCCAGGAACTGTGGAACCGCTGGAAGGGACACGCCACCCTCACACCGGAACAGGAACAACTCGTCCTGCAGGACTACTACACCGACGGCAGCGGGAAAGCACCGCGCTACTACCAGCTCACCGCCATCAACCGCACCCTCGCCGCCGTCGCCAACGGTCAGCGACGGCTTCTGCTGGTCATGGCCACCGGCACCGGCAAAACGTTCACCGCCTTCCAGATCATCTATCGCCTCTGGAAGTCACGGACCGCCAGACGCATCCTCTTTCTTGCCGACCGGGACGCCCTCATCAACCAGACCAGAAACAACGACTTCCGTCCCTTCGGCGACGTCATGACCCGGATCACCAACCGCACGGTGGACAGCTCCTACGAAGTCTACCTCTCCCTCTACCAGGCTATCACCGGCCCGGAAGACCACCAGAAGACGTTCCGTCGCTTCTCGCCGGACTTCTTCGACCTGGTTGTTATTGATGAGTGCCACCGCGGCTCCGCCCGGGAAGATTCCGCCTGGAGGGAAATCCTGGAGTACTTCAATTCCGCGATTCACCTCGGCCTCACCGCTACCCCCAAGGAGACGGAGTACATCTCCAACATCACCTATTTCGGTGACCCCATCTACATTTACTCCCTCAGACAGGGCATCGCCGACGGCTTCCTGGCGCCCTATAAGGTGGTCCGCGTCACCATGGACAAGGACGACGGCTGGCGCCCCGACGAGGGCATGACCGACCGCTACGGTGAGGAGATTCCCGACCAGGTCTACGAGCTCCCCGATTTTGACCGCCTCATCACCCTCTCACAGCGGACAAAAACGGTCGCCGCCCGGATCATCCAGTTCCTGGCCAACACCGACCCGATGTCAAAGACGATCATCTTCTGCGAGAACATCGAACACGCCGAGCACATGCGCAGCGCCCTGGTCAACGCCGCTGCAACAACCGACGCCACCGCAACCGCCGCGGCAGATACCCGCTACATTACCAGAATCACCGGCGACAACCCCGCCGGCAAGGCGCTCCTGGACAAGTTCCAGGACTCCATGGAACCCTACCCCGTCATCGCCGTCACCAGCCGCCTCCTTACCACCGGCGTCGACGTCCGCGCCTGCCGCCTCATCGTGATCGATCGCACCGTCAAATCCCTTACCGAGTTCAAACAGATGGTCGGCCGGGGCACCCGCATCGACGAGGAGTACGGCAAACTCTACTTCACCATCGTGGACTTCCGCCGGGCAACCAACCTCTTCGCCGATCCGGACTTTGACGGTGAACCGGTAGCGATCTATGAGCCCGATGATGATGAGGATCTGGAAGAACCTGACACTTCTGCGGAGCCCGACCCGGACACCACCGATCACACCGGATCGGAGGCCGGGGATGAACCCGACCCCGACAACGGTGACGAATCGGCCCCGCGTCGCCGCCCGATTGTGGACCCCGTGAATGTGGATATTGTACACGAGCGCGTCCAGTATCTCGACGAACACGGCAAACTTATCACCGAATCCCTCCGGGACTACAGCCGCAACAGGATTCTCGATACCTGGCACTCCCGGGACGAATTCCTGGCCGCCTGGAGCTCTGCAGAGCGAAAGGCGCTCATCATCGAGGAGTTGGCCGAACGCGGCGTCCTTCTGGACGCCCTCAAAGAAGTAGTCGGCACCGACTACGACGAGTTCGACCTGGTATGCCACATCGCCTTTGATGAGCCGCCCAAAACACGCCGGGAGCGCGCGGCCCGCCTCCGCCAATCCGACTACTTCTCCCGCTACGGCGAAACCGCCCGGGCGGTCATCGATGCGATCCTTGACAAATACGCCACCGACGGCGTTACCACCATCGAGGACACCTCGGTGCTCAAGCTCCCGCCGATATCGCAGCTCGGCAGCGTCAAAGAGCTGGTGAAGCCCTTTGGCGGCACCCGCGACGGGTTTCTTCGGGCGATCCGGGAGTTGGAGGCGGAGCTGTATCG
>JBMCMH010000212.1:0-3423 GCA_048614515.1 Alkalispirochaeta sp.
ACTGTCCATGCATACACACATATTATATGACATTTCCGGGCGTGTGTTATTCGTCGTTGAAGTTGAGGGCAAAGATTTTCTGCATCCGGTCCAGGGCGGCCTCTTCATCGCCGCCGTCTACGGTGACGTGAATGGTTGCCCCGTAGGGAGCTCCCAGGGACAGAACATCCATGATATTGGAAGCGTCCACCGTTTCTCCGTTCATGGTAAAGCTGATCGATGAGTCCAGGGTCTGTGCGGTTTGCACAATCATCGCAGACGGCCGAGCGTGGATTCCTTTCGGATTGGTAACGGTCAGATCTGCTTCCAACATTTCCTATAGTTCGCCATACAACGGATCGTTCTGTCCATATGCCGAAATTACGGACGCTACCCGCCGGGAAAACTCCTCCGTCTGTTCCACCACGTGCCGCACGAAACTGTTGTCATCGATGGAGCCGATGGCGGCGTCCATTTCGCTCGGATTGCGGTAGGTGGCGATGCGGAAGGGGTTTTCGTAGTCTTTCCGGCGGCTTTCGTAGACGCGGTCTCGCACCTGTTCCTGAATCTCTACCGCCTTCTTCAGGAATTCGGTTCGATCTGCCGTTGATTCCAGATCTCCGTGGACGAGTTCCGCCACCGCCCAGGCGTGGGTGGTGAGATCCTCGGGATAGCGTTGGTGGAGCTCATCGTATCGCCGATGTATGTCGTGCCACGAGGCGAGCGACCCTGAGGATATGTCCCGGCGCAGGGCGTCTACATCCGCCTCCGGCGCGAGTTGACCACCGAGGTTGACCCACGCGGATATTCTCGGTTCCGTGCTTCGCTTGGTGCCCTCGGGATCGGAGGCGATATGGGATGCGGCGTAGTGGTGCAGCATCTCTCCGTAGGCGACCCAGCTTTCCCGGACGTGGTTAATCGCCGTGGGCTGCCGGGTCTTCTCTATTCCGGTGACCAGCAGCGGTTCCGCAATTGCTGAGGAGGGATCCTCCAGCATGCGCCGCCCCTCATCCCGGAGATGCTGGTGTTCCGAATTACCCATCATTCCCGCCACCAGCTGAGGGTATGACCCATACCCGGCTTTCCAGCTGAGTTCCGCGTTATGGGCCGCGGCCCCCGTCCACGCTTCCAGCAGGGTGCGGGCGGCGATGATCTCCTCCACCGTGTCCGGGGCGAGGGCGTCGTGCTGCAGATGTTGCGTCCGGTGAATCCGGGCATCCCGCGCCGCAAACTTCCAGCTGTTGCGGGCAAGGGCGTACATGTTGCGCATCCACCAGAACGCCGGCGTCACCTCCAACCGGCGCTCCCCTACATTGTGCGAAAGGAGCGAAAAGGGAAGCGGCAGATCGATCTCCGCCGGGTAGTCGCCCTTGGCGATCAGCGTAAATGAGGCGAAGCGGGAGGAGTGCTTCAGCGTGGTGCTGAGACCCGGCCAGAACCCCCGGCCGGCGAAAATCTCGTTGTCGTTGCTGCGGCTGTTGTGGTTGGACCCGATCGTGGCGCCGGCGGCGATATTGCTCTGGCCGCCCACCATCGCCGCCACGAGAAACGAGTTATTGTGGTGCTGCTCATGGGCGGGGAAGATCAGGTTGTTCAAGAGTTCGCAGCAGGAGACGGTGCTGTTATCTCCCAGGAACGAATGAATCAGTCGGGCGCCGTACTTGAGGTTGCTGTTATTGCCCATAATAAAGCGCACCGCCTTGCAGCCGTAAAAGATGCGGCAGCCGTACCCGATGATCCCGTTTACCAGCTCCACCCCTTCGCCGATCTGCGTGGGTTCCTGAGCGTCGGAGTTGATCGTCAGGTTCTTGAGTTTGTTGGCGCCCTTGATGTAGCAGTGACCGCCGGTCTTTACGTCCTTTACGATCCGGGTGTTCTTGAGCACGTTCTGCTCCCCGATCTCGCCATAGTATCCTCGCCGACTGTCGATATACTCCTGGGTGAGCTGCAGTAGTCGCGATTGCAGGTGATCGTCTTCCCGGTAGCGCGCCCAGAGATAGGCATCCGCCGTGGTCATGCCGTCAAAGGGGGCGATGGCGCGGCTGCCGGTCTCGTTAATGACGTCCAGCGTCACGCGAACCTCTTCGTCTTCACCATCCTTTACGACGCCGTTGCCGAACTTGGCGTGGTTACTGACGTGCATCTCGTCCACGTTGGTGAGTATCGAGCGGTCGCCGATGATGTAGTGGGCGAGATAGTGCACGTTATGCAGCGCCGCGTGGTCTCCGATATCACAGGAGACGATGCGGCAGTTGGTGATACCCACCGGTAGTTTCAGATCGTGGTGCTCGAGGACCGCGTCCTCCACCGCGCCGATCCTCACAAGCCCGAAAAACGAACTGTGCAGAATCTGGTGCGGATCAAAGCGATCGGTGACGCGGATGTCCTTCCAGTCGTCGGCGGTATTGCCGTTCTTGACCAGCGTTTCGATTTCGGCGGTGGTAAGCGGGCGCCACGGTCGATCGGCATGGACCCATTGCGTGTTGCGGATCGTGTACTGGTCGCCGCCGGCGGGAACGTGCTCCGGTGGCAAAAAGTCGGAAGCGATGGAACGGGCGGGCAGCAGGTGAACGGTATCCATGTCCCGTATTATTTCACAGATTCCGCCAGCTGTGCTCGGGCTCGTACCCCAGCTCCGCCCGGGCCCGATCAATCGACAAGAGCGTTTCGTAGGTATCCAGTTCCTTGGTGATGGGAACCTCCGGAAACCGTTCGCGCATAAGCTCGGCGCTGGGCCGGTCCATTACCGTGTCGGCGGCGGCGATTACGTAATGCGGCGCCCCCGTTACCTCCGCTTCCAGTGCCCGGCGGCAACTCTGCGCCACATCCCGGGCGTCAACATAGCCCCACAGGTTCCATTTGCGGAGCTCCGGATTCTTCTGGTACTCCCAAAAGTAGACATAGTCTTCGGGGGCAATGATGTTCGACAATCGCAGGCCAACAATCGGCATGTCGTGCCATCGGGAGAACTGGCGCGCCATCTCCTCGGAAACGACTTTCGACAGGGCGTAGGTGAACTCCGGATAGGTGTGATTTTCATCCACCGGGGCGTAGTCCGGAGCGCGATCGAAGGGCAGGCCCAGGGCGGTCTCGCTGGAGGCCCACACCACGCGCTGGAGATTCATCGCCGCCGCTGCGGTAAACACGTTGAAGGTAGACATGGTATTAATCCGAAACGTCTCCGCATCGGTCACCATGTATGGCGCGGGAATCGCCGCAAGATGTACCACCGCATCCGCGCCATGGAGCACTTCCATCGCCTGACCCAGATCGGTCAGGTCCGCCCGGCGGATCGAGTGATTGGCGGGGTCCAACGGCGCGGCGATGTCTACCCGCAGCACGTCGTAGCCCTCGCCGTGTAGGTGATCCACCACAAAGCGCCCAGCCTTCCCCTCACTTCCCGTAACCACAACGCGTTGTATCGCCATAGATGTCCTCCTGAAC
>JBMCMH010000213.1:0-3415 GCA_048614515.1 Alkalispirochaeta sp.
GAAATGACCCTCACCCAACGCTGGATCTACCTCGCTATCGCCGGCGGCATCGCGCTGTTGGCGCGCTTCGTGCTCCTTCCGGAGGCGTGGCGCACCGTGGGCGAGATCACCCTCACCGCCGACGGGCAGACCGCCTTGGGAGTACTGCTCTTCGCGCTGGTGCTGTGGATGACCGAGGCGATTCCGTTTCACATTACCGGGCTGTTGGGCATCTTTTTGCTGGCGATCTTCGGGGTGGATGACTTTTCCGCGATCGTGCGGTTGGGCTTCGGCAACCACATCTTCGTGTTCTTTATCGGGGTGCTGGTACTCTCGAGTTTTATCACCCGCAGCGGCCTGGGTAACCGGATCTCCGTGTTTCTCCTGAGTCGTACCGGCAACTCCACCGGCATGATCGTGTTTGGATTTCTGCTGGTGGGAATGTTTATGTCCATGTGGATCACCGCCACCGCGGCGGCGGCGATGCTCATGCCCCTGGGCGTGGCGATTCTCCGGGAAGAGGGCGTCACGCCGCTCAAAAGCAAGTTCGGCAAAGCACTCATGATCGCCTGTGCCTGGGGTCCGATTATCGGCGGCATGATGGCGCCCTCCGGCGCGGGACCCAACCCGCTGGCGATCGGCTTCATGCGGGAAATGGCGGGGATCGATCTTACCTTCTTAGGCTGGATGGCCTACGGCGTCCCTGCGGGGCTCCTGATCCTGGTGCCCACCTGGGCGGTGCTGATGCTCTTCTTCAGACCGGAGATCACGCACCTCACCAAGACGCGGGAGGAGCTGCGGGCGGAATACGACGCCCTCCCCGCTCCCGACCGGGAGCAGAAAGTCACGACGGTGGTGTTTGCCCTCACCGTGTTTCTGTGGTTGAGCACCCCCCTGTGGGAGGCGCTCCTGGGCATCGGTATTCCGATCTCTATGCCGGTACTGCTTACCGCCGCGCTCTTCTTCTTTCCCGGCGTTGCTGAAACGAAGTGGAAAACGGTGGAAGAGGAGATCAGCTGGAGCAGCATCCTGCTCATCGTCTCGGGGATCTCACTGGGAATGGTGTTGTACCAGGCGGGCGCCGCGGAATGGCTGGCGATGCTCTTTCTCGGCGGGATCGACGGGGTGCCCCCCTTCGCGATGGTTCTCCTGGTGGTGCTCATCGTGAGCTTTATCAAGATCTTCCTCTCGAGTAACACCGTCACCGCGACGATTATCATTCCGATTATGATCACCCTCTCCACCGCCGTCGGGATCGACACCCTCTCGATTACGATTCCCGCGGCGCTGGTGTCGAGCATGGCATTTATTCTGGTGACGAGCACGCCCACCAACGTGATTCCCTACACCTCCGGCTACTTCACGATTCGCGACATGGCGATCGCCGGCACGGTGATGACGCTGGTGGCCGCCCCCATCGTGGCGGGAACGATCTACGTGGTGGGTCGCATGACGGGAATATATTGAGCGACATGAAACGTGAAATATGAAACAAGAACAAAGGAACACCATATGAGCACTACCACCACCGGCGGCACCCGCCGTCCCCCTAAGATTGTGATCATCGGCGCCGGCAGCGCCGTCTTCGGCCAGCGCGCCATCGCCGCGATCCTCCGATCGCCGGTACTGAAGGGCGCGGAGCTGCAGCTCGTGGACACCGATCCGGAACCGCTGGAACTGATGGCACAGCTCGCCGAAACGATGAACCGCGCCTGGGCCAGCAACGCCACCATTAACGCCACCGGCAATCGCCGCGCGGCGCTGCCGGGGGCGGACTTTGTCATTCTGTCCGTCCAGGTAGGTCCCCGGGAGGAAGTGTGGGAAAAAGACTGGCGCATTCCGTTGGAGCACGGCATCCGCCAGCCCTACGCGGAGAACTCCGGCCCCGGCGGTCTGGCGCACACCGCCCGCAACCTGCCGCTCATCGTCGAGATCGCCCGGGACATGGAAGAGCTGTGCCCCGATGCGCTCATGCTGAACTACGTCAATCCGATGATTCGGCTCACGCAGGTGGTGGAGCGCTACACGAAGATCAAGGTGGTGGGTATGTGCCACCAGCTGCGGTGGGGCTACGCCATGGCGATGGCGATCCTCGGCGACAAGTACGGCGTGGCCGTCCCCGCCGACGTCAAAATCGACACCAACCACCAGACGCGCCACTTTCGCGAACCCCTCATGGCGGCGGGCCTGAAACACCTGGACATCAAAGCCGCCGGGATTAACCACTTCTCCTGGATGCTCGACATTCGCGACCGGGAAACGGGAGAAGACCTCTATCCGGAACTCCGCGACCGCTGGAACCGCGGCCTGCCCCGGCCGGACTTCGAACCACTGTCCAAGGATATGTTCGACATCTTCGGCCTCATGCCGACCCCCAGCGACAGCCACCTCTGCGAGTTTCTTCCCTACGTCCACGACCCGGTCAAAAAACCGTGGGAACGCTACAACCTCCACACCCAGAGCTGGAGCGGCAACCTCGACCGCCGCAGCGGCCGCCGCGACCTGGCGCGCAAGATCGTCTCCGGCGAAGAACCGGTGGACCAGATGCTCAACCTCCGCTCCGAGGGCGTGCCGGAGATCATCGAAGGCGTCTACGCCAACAGCAACATCTACTGGGATCAGCTCAACCTGCCCAACCACGGCCTCATTCCCAACCTGCCGGAGGGAATGATCGTGGAGGTTCCCGGCATGGCCACCGGCGCCGGGGTGAAAGGACTCGGCATGGGGCCGCTCCCGGAACCGATCGCCGAACTCTGCCGCCGGGAGCTCGCCTACAGCTCCGTGGCGGTGGACGCGAGCTACTACGGCGATCGGGACATGCTGCTGCAGGCGCTGCTCCTCGATCCCACCATGAACGACATCCAGACCGCCCGGGAGGTGCTCAACCACCTGCTCACGGAGTTCGCCGAGTACCTACCGCAGTTTCAGAAAGGATAATCAGCATGCACCGGCAGACCGAAGCCACCGACAGCGCCGCACACCCGCTCTACCAGAGCCCCGCGGAGATCACCTCCCCGGCGTTCTTTGCGCGCCTCACGGGGCGCGCCGTTGCCACGGTACAGGTGACTCCCCTCACCGCCGAGTTTGCCCATTCCGGCAGTCAACTCAGTACCGTGGAGGTGGCCTTCACCGACGGGAATGCCCCGGACCGTGTGCAGTACATCCTCAAGCGCCTCAACCCCGAGTGGGACTGGCTCATGCAAGTAACTGACGACAACCACTGCCGATCGGTGACGCTGTGGAGCCACGGCGTGTTCGACCAGCTGCCGCACCAGGCGGACACCGCCACCATCGCCTGCGCCTACGACGAGGAGGGATACGCGATCCTCATGCGGGCGGTGGGCGACACCCTCGTGACCAACCGCGTCTTCACCGAAGCGCAAAACGCCGCGTTCGTGGATACCCTGGCGGCGATGCACGCCCGCTTCCTGGATCG
>JBMCMH010000214.1:0-3378 GCA_048614515.1 Alkalispirochaeta sp.
ATCGGGAGTGACGGGGATCGAACCCGCGATCTCCGGCTTGACAGGCCGGCGCGATAACCAACTTCGCTACACCCCCAACGCGATGCAAAAGGCGTTTCTGCTGTTTGCGTGCGACGCCTTTTGTATCCCGTTTTACCGTTTCGTGTCAACCGGTTTTACTCGTCGATACGTTTACGTTTCCTTGATCGTCGTCGTCCGGGCTCGTCCCCGCACTGCGGCGCCCACAGCCATAATTACCGCCGTTACCAGCACAAACACCATAAACAGGTCCTTCTGAACCGCTCCCCAGATGATATAGAGCGAGCCCAGCCCCGCCAGCGCCGGCGCCACTACCCGCGGCAGGATCCCCTCATCGGAGAACGTACGCATGACCCACAGGTAGATCGCCAGGTAGATCACATACAAAAAGGCAATCGGCAGTTCCGAGATGTCCATAAAACCCCCGAACCAGCCGGCAAAGTTGCCGTACCACACCACCATCCAGGCGGCAGACAGCACCAACCCCACCACCGCCGACCGCTGGGTACTGTTGGTCCCCGGCGCCACCACCCGAAAGTAGCGCGGAGCCGGCCCCACACCCCGACTGGCGATCGCGTACATCCCCCGGGCGGACCCCATAATCAGCCCGTTGAGCGTCCCCAGGCACGAGATAATCACGAAGGTGGTGAGCACCGCCCCGCCGAGCCGCCCGAACACCAGCGAAATCACCTCCACCGGTGCCCCGTCCCCGGCGGCGAGCACCTCCGTATTGGAGAGCACTCCGGAAATTCCCAGGTAGTAGGTCATATACACGATCACCACGGTGATCGTTCCCGCCACCAGCGCCCGCGGCAGGGTGCGGCGCGCGTCCCGCAGTTCGGCGTTAATGGAGGTGGCGATGATCCACCCCTCGTAGGCAAACGCCGTGGCCAGGGTAGCCACCGCCAGTCCCCCGGCACCGTCGCCCACGTTCCGCGCCGTTTCGGTAAAACTCTCAATCGTCTGACCGGTGATCAGCCCGGTCACCACTCCCACCACCGCCACCAGCGCCAGGGGAATCAGCTTAATCACCGTCGCCGACACCTGCCACTTACCCGCCAGCACCGGCGAGTAGATATTGAGCAGGAAAAACGCCAACAAATATCCCGCCGCCAGGCCCCACAGCGCCCCCGCCGAGGACCAGCCCACCAGGCCGACGGTATAGTTCGCCGACACCCACGCGAGCACCGACACCAGGGTGGGGTAGTAGACAATCGTCATAAACCACGCCACGTAGTACCCGGCGGTTTCGCCGTAGGCCGCCTCAAAGTAGTCCACGATGCCGTTGACCTTCTCCACCCGCGTGGCGATCCGGGAAAACACGTACGCCGTCACCACCATTATGCCGCCACCGATGAGCCACGCCAGCAGCGCCACCGGCAACCGGCCTCCCGCGGCAAACAACACGTCGTCGGCCTTAAAAAACACTCCCGATCCGATCACGATGCCCACCACCATGGCGGTAGCGGTCCAGAATCCATACTTCTTCTGCAGCTGCTCCATTTTATGTCCTTATAACGGGTTTAGGTTGAACGCGCAGCGACGGCACGTCGGGGCACCCGCTCACCGGATAGGTCCGCACCGCCTGAGGCGGCGTACCTCGGCGGCAGTGATCATCCGGCTCGCGCAAAGACTAATTCTTCGCCCTTGGCGCGGTGAATGAGCCGCATCTCGTAGTGCTCCTGAATCCAGTCGAGTGTGCGTGGCGTAAGAAATACCACGTGGGTCGGATCTCGTCGATACCACCACGAGAGAAAGCGCTCCGCCGCGGGGCCGTTGGCGGTCTCCCCCGCGCGCTCGTCCGTTCCCGCCACGTCCTCCGCCGGATCTCGCGCGTCAAAAAGCCCGGTGCGCAGGATCAGACTGCCCCCCGGTCGCAACAGCGTGAGAAGCCGGTCCAGCTCCGCTCGCGGGTGGTGGAGGTGCTCAATCACCTCCAGCAGGACGATCGCGTCGTAGCGCGGCCCCCCGGCGGGATCCGCCTCCAGAACCGTTTCGTCCGGGAGAAAAAAGGGATCGTAGGAGGCCACGGAGAATCCCTGGTCCCGGAGCAGGTCGCTCAGGACGGGATACGGGCCTGAGCCGAAGTCAAGGATGCGTAGGGGATCACCGGGTGGGTATCCACTATCATGTTGCACGCCGGTAAACGGGACTATCGCCGAATCGATAAACCGTTGTAGGTAGTCGCGGTAGTCCTGGTTGTCCGGCTGGTTGTTGTGTTCGCGGTAACGGGCGATCTCAGCCTCTTGGGACGGCAGGTGCGCGGCGGATCGCTGTACCGCCCCGCACTGCGGGCACCACTCATACCGTACACCGTGGATCGAGCGCGCCCAGGGGCGTACGGCGGATTTACAAAGGCGACAGCAGAGCTCAGGATTCGTTGACGACGATAGTTCCATTTAATATATTGTACCGGTGAGCACCAAGCTGAGAAAGAGCAAGCAGCGCCAGCGTATTCTCGAACTCTTGCAGTCTGGACATATCCATGTCACTGCCAACTGGGTCTATGATCAGCTCCGGAATGAGTTTCCCACGTTAAGTCTGGGCAACGTCTACCGCAATCTGAACATTCTCGTCGACCAAGGGCTTGCAAACCGGCTCGGTTTCGGCAGCACCTTTGATGTGTACGAGGCAAACCGGGAAGGGCACTTTCATTTTATCTGTGACCGGTGTGGTGCGATTGAAGACATTGAGCTCCCCGATCAGCACAGCAAGTTGATGAGAACCTGGATCGAGGACGACCGAGGCCACCGCATCTCCAATATGGAAGTGCATGGCATCTGCACCACGTGCTTGGCAGCGGAGGCTGAGGACGGGCCCCTCTCCGTTTCCGCCGGCGAGCCCGAATCGCAAGTAGGATAACCTTCCCCGCACAACTACTCATCTCCATGCCGTTCATGATTCCCCGAGGCGCCACGCGTAGTGGTATAGCACTGTGCGGGCGGCATTTCCTATTTCCGACAACGGAAGCTCTCGCGTTGCGCATCCCATGTCTGCCGCCGCTCGCGGCATTCCGTACACCGCAGAACTTGCCTCATCCTGGGCGATCGTAACTCCTCCCGCCTTGGTAATTGCGCAACAACCGGCGCCGCCGTCGCGGCCCATGCCGGTGAGGAGGACTCCCACCGTCCGCGCGCCAAAGGTCGCCGCGGCCGATTCGAACAGGTTGTCCGCACTGGGGCGTTGGAATAGTCGTTTCTCGCCATGGTCCAGTACGTACGCGCCGCGCCGAACGAGGAGGTGGGTATCACCGGGGGCCACAACCACCGTACCTGCAACGATCGGCATATCGTGCTCTGCAAGTCGCGTAGAATGATGGGTGGACTCGTCGATCCAGCGGGCGAATCCCGCGGCAAAACT
>JBMCMH010000215.1:0-3368 GCA_048614515.1 Alkalispirochaeta sp.
TGAACCGTGGACATCACGGTGAACGATAGCACAGGCCGATTGGTGTGCTCAATGTACGGGGCTCACCGACGCGGAGCCCCGGGGCCCCCTGACGGACAGCGGCCACGACCCGGGGCCCCCTGACGGACAGCGTACCCCACTGGAGTTCCGAGCCCTACTGGAGCTTAGGGCCTCCACCGCGTCACGAACCGGCGGCTGCGGCGGTCGGTTCCCGAAGGGTGTCGATCCGATGGGTAGCCGCGTGAGCCGCAATGGCGCCGTCGGCGGCGGCCACAACCAGTTGCCGAAACGGTGTCACTCGTACGTCTCCCACGGCATACAGTCCGGGGCTGCTGGACTCCATATGCTCGTCGGTGACGACATATCCGGCCTCGTCCCGCACCACAAATGGAACGAGTTCGGTTTGCGGGTCCGATCCAATGAACACAAACACCGCAGCAACATCTTCGGTGGACACCCGACCGGTGGTGGAATCGATCAGTCGTACCGCGCTGACGGCATCAATTCCGAAATCATTTGGCGCACTGAGGATCTCTTGGAGTTCGGTATTGAACCGCACCTCGATCTTGGGATTGGTGAGCACCCGTTCCGCAAGTGACGCCTGGGCGCGAAACCGGTCACGGCGGTGAATCATGATCACGCGATCGGTGAGTTTGCTCAGAAACATCGCCTCGTCACACGCTGCGTCGCCGCCACCTACGACGAGCATCGGCTTGCCCTCAAACATCGGACCATCGCACGTTGCGCAATAACTCACGCCGCGTCCGGAGAGTTCTTCCTCACCGGGAACACCCAGATGGCGGTGCCGCGCCCCAGTGGAGAGAATCACCGTGGCCGCAGCAATTTCTCCTTCGTCGGTGACAACCTGATATGTTCCACCGGTGGGCGTGATCGCGTGCACCTCTTCCACCGAAAACTCCGCGCCGAACGCACGGGCCTGTGTCTCGAAGCGCTCGGTGAACTCCTCGCCCGTGATAACCTCCGGGAACCCGGGATAGTTTTCCAGTTCACTGATTTCGTTGCATTGTCCGCCGGGACCGGATCGGTCCACCACCAGGGTTCTCAGGTTGGCGCGGGCGGCATACTGAGCGGCGCTCAGGCCGGCGGCACCGGCTCCGATAATAATGACGTCGTACTCTCTCATTAGGTAGTTCCTTTGATGTTCTATATATAAAAAAATATATTCACTGTCAACACGGGCAGGGCTGTATATAGAAGCATGTTGCAGATTCTGTGCAACAGACCGTATGGCAACGACATACCGCGGATACCCCTGTGTCCGGCCCAATGTTTTCGCTATAGAATGGTTTATCACACGTTTTGCAACATGATCGTGGATACCCTCCCGGATACAACCACCGACCCTTAACATCACCCTGCAGTACGCCGATACATTCAACGGAGGTACGTTGTGGAACACACGCACGCCATACATGGATTTATCGAATTACTCAATCGGCAGGCGGAACTGATCGGCCGACTTGCCTCATACGAGGGAACGCTGCAAGAGATCGTGGCGCAGCGGGACTGGGCGCAATTGGAGCGGACGCTTCCGCTGATGACGCAGGTGAGCGAAGCGATCAATGAAATCGAAGCGCAGCGGAACGAGCGGTTCTCGGAGATAGCGGCCTCTCTCGGGGGAGAAGAGTCGTTTGCCCGTGTGCTGTCTCGCCTGCCGGCAGACCTCCGGGGGGAGCTCTCCGCTGCGTACCGCTCGCTAAAAGTGGCGGTGCTGGCGTTACAGAGCAGGACGGCCGGCATGGACTCATACATTCGCGCCACCATCTCCACGACTCGTGGCGTGCTGCAGGAGCTGTACCCGGAACACATGTCCCATGGATACTCCCGTGATGGGCAGGGACGTTTCGGAACGCCCCCTGCCGCGATGTTTGATCACGCCCAATAAGTCGACGGGCGGAACGAGGCGTATATGCAGTCAACCTTTGCAGGAATCGAACTCGGTAAGCGGGGAATACTTGCTCATCAACAGGCGCTCCAGACCACCGGCCACAACCTGACCAACGCGTCTTCCGAGGGGTATAGCCGTCAGCGGGTACAGCTGCAGGCAACGCTTCCCCTCTACCGCCCTCAGTTGAACCGACCGGAGAGAGCGGGGCAGGTTGGGCAGGGCGTCGAAATCGCCCGCATAGAGCGAGTCCGAGACGAACTGTTGGACGGACGGATCATAACCGCCTCGGGAGATCAAAGTTACTGGGAGACCCGCGACCGCTATATCTTGCAAATGGAGCAGGTCTATAACGAGGTGGGCGATTCCTCAGTGCGGAACCTGATGGACAAGTTCTGGGACGGCTGGCAGGAGCTTTCGATGCACCCTGAACAACGCGCTTCTCGGGAGGCTGTGCTGCAGCGCGGGGAAGCGTTGGTGGAGGGGATTCAGCTCCGATTCAAGAATCTCGATCGCATTCGAGACATGGTGGAGCAAGAGATTCGCGGCAACGTAGACCAGGCCAACTCCCTCATCCGCGACATCGCCGACCTCAACCGTGAGATCACCAACGTTGAAGCTGCTGGAGATCAACCCAACGATCTTCTCGACCGTCGCGATCTCCTGGTAGATCGATTGGCGGAACACATGGACATTACCGTTGATGATCGTGACCCGGATGAGTTCAGCGTCTACACGGCGGGATACCACATCGTCCAAGGACGGATCGCCCGCCCCTTTGACGTCGAAGCGAATCAGCAGAACGAAGGATTCAGCGATGTCACGTGGAGTCACAACGGCGAGCAGGTTCGCTTTCGCGGTGGCAACCTGGGAGCACTGCTGGAACTGCGCGACGAGGATCTGCGTACCGAGATCCAAGAATTGGATACGATGGCGGTAAACGTCATGGATCTTGTCAATGAGGTGCACCGGGACGGGTACGGGGTGAACGGACGCACCGGCGAGGACTTCTTCACCGAGTATCCGGCGATTCTCAACGCCCAAGGAAACTATGACCGAGACCAGGACGGGGAGGTCGATTCCAGCTATCTCTTCCGGGTGGACGGGAGCAACACGCTGGAATTGCAGGCCCAGGTGGGACTCGAAGGAACGATGAGGCTCCCGGCGGGAAGTGAAATCGCCGATGGAGGCGTTCTGGAAGTACCGTATCGCGCGGCCGACACCGTGGAGGACGTCCTCGCACGCATCAACAATTCCGGAGCCGACGTCACTGCCCGACTTAATCGGGAAGGACAGCTCGAACTCAAGGCGACCACCGCCCGGGATCGAGACCAGCCGGACTTCGTGCTCCGTCATCTGGAGGACAGCGGCCAGTTTCTCACCGGATATGCGGGGATCCTCGCCGAGAGCGGCGAAGAGGGCGCCCTGCGGTGGGACCAGCCGGATGCCGTGTTGGCGCTTC
>JBMCMH010000216.1:0-3360 GCA_048614515.1 Alkalispirochaeta sp.
GACTGCGTGCCCTCCAGTATGAGGGCCCGCACCTCAGCAGCGAGAATCGATTCCAAACCCGGGTTGGTGCGTATGTGGTAGTAATTCATTGGACTCCCTCGCTATCCTACACGAGAGGTACCATGCGTGTATCACAGCTACCTCCGGTGCTTTCACCGGGCCGTGTCTATGATCTCCTCTTGTCGGGGGCATTGCTGCCGGGGCTGGCCGTTGAGCCCGGGGAGTCTACCGGTGCCGTATCCGTAGGGGCTGCCGCATCCGCAGAGGCTGCGGCATCTGGGGGGCACCCGGATCGTCGGCGCAACGGGAGGCCCACCGGCTCCCGGGCTGCCGGTATCACCTGTGCGGTGGTGCTCGTCGGGTCCGAAGACGAGCCGGTGGTGCCGGTGACCGCCTCGCAGGGCGGCTTCGCCCGCCTGGTAGCGCACATCGTTCGCGCCGGCCGTGTCGAGGCGCAGCGCGCTGCCGACGGTACCCACCTGGTGGTGACGCTTCCGCCGGCAGCCGCGGAATGGATCGCGGACCGCAGCGTGTTGTGGGTATTCCTGGCCGGGGGCTGGGGCATCCCCCAGGGTGCCGGCGGGGTGCATCCTCCGCAACGGGTAGACAGCAGTGAGGCGCTCTCCATTGCCGCGGAGACTCCCACCTGGGTTGTACGTGTACACACGGCCGGTTCCTCCGGTACTGTCGTGCTTTCTTGGCTGGTCGTCGAAAGCAACGGTACGGGCGGCAGCAGTCAGCCGTCCCGCATCGTAGCCGCCGGCATTCAACGCATGCGCGATCTGCTCTCCGCGCTGGGCGGCGAGGTGACCGTTTCCGTCCGTCGACAAGAGCCCTCCGCTATTCCCGGAGGACGAAGCATGATGCGCCTCGAATCGAGCGCCGCCCGCGTGTACTGGCCGCTTCGCTCGTTTCGTGGAATCATCTCCCTCCTCGCCGGCGGGGACTCCCAACTTCATGCCCTTCAACGTCTCCTGGATATCGAACTCACGGGTTATGGCATGCTGCGCCTGCTGCAGACCGTGCCGCGCACGCCTGAGACGCGGCGCTCCCGACCGGCGCTGCGCACCGTGCAGGAGCTCATTCGCGCCGGGGGAGGCCCCCAGCGTAGCCTGGCAGATACCTCCTATCGCAATGGTGCGACGTACCAGGCGGCGGCGGTGTTGTCGGCGTGGCTCTCGCCGGGGCAGCGGGATCAGCTCCGGCGGACGTTCGGTCATCGCCGGTGGGAACAGATCTCCGAGCATGGTCTGCGACGAGTTCCCGCCGCTCCGGACGGCTCCGCCGGGGTACTCCCCGGGAACGCAGTGGCCGCCGCCGCGGACATACTGGTGGCGGACCTGGCGCAGCGCTCACACCAGCCGGGCCGGCGGCCGCCGGCGGCCACGGTGGAGGTGGTCCGGCGATTCTACATCGAGCCCCGGGGGAGCCGTCTGCGGGCGGTGTGGGAGCGGCAGATTAGGCGGGGGGTGCTGGCGGATCTGCTGGAAGAGGTGTTTCTCTCCCAACTCAAGCGCGATCTTCCCCGCGTGCCGCGGGAGACGCTGGTGCTTTCCGCAGTGGGCGAGCCGCAGGCGGTGCGGGAACGAATCGGGGCGGTCTTTTCCCGCCGCGGCCGGGCGCTGTTTACCGAGGATGTGGCCGCCGCTGAGGCGTCGGTGGCGCGGGGCGACTTCACCGATTGGGATCGCATTCTCGCGGCGAGGAACACCCTGTGGGGGATATACAGCCGCAGCGGACCGTCACACGGCGGCCGTCAGTCTGCAGGTCGCGATAAATCGGGGCGTGCGCGTTCCCGCTCCAGTATCGGTCCGGCGTGACGCACGCTGTGGCGGAGCCAGCGCGCCAACACGATGTTCCGCTCCCGCTCTGAGAGCTGCCACGGGACCGCGCTTGATCGGAGGCGCGTGGCAAGCTCGTGGAGCGATACCGCCGCCGACACTGAGATGTTGAGGCTTTCCACGAAGCCCTCCATGGGAATGCGCATATACTCGTCCGCCAGCTCCAACGCGACTTCGCTGAGTCCTTCCTTCTCCGAACCGAAGAGCAACGCCACCGGTCCCGCCGTCAGATCCAACTCCGAAAGCGTGACATCATCGCGGTGAGGCGTCGTCGCAACCACCCGATACCCCAGCCGGTGCAGGGTGGCCACTGCGGCCCGCGTCCGGGGCGCGCCGGCCGGTTCCGGGTCGTCCTGCGGGCGCGGATAGCGGTACATGCTCAACCACTGCGCCGTACCCAGCTCCACCCCGGGATTCACCCGGTAGTGGTTGCGGTTTTCGATAATGTGCACGTCCTGTACGCCGAACGCATCACACGAGCGCAGGACGGCGCTGCCGTTGTGCGGCTGGTAGATGTCCTCCACCGCGGCGGCGATATAGCGGCTGCGGCGGCTGAGCACCTGCTGCATCCGCTGCCAGCGGCGCTCGGTGACGTGGTGCCGGAGTATCGCCACCGTTTCTTGGAGCTGGGCATCGGTCTCGTCGGTTCGGTAGGGATCGATCCGGGGAGTTTCGTTCATGGCCACAGGCTACCGGGATGGGCCTCCGGTGTCAGCAGGGCGAGTACCGACCGGTGGCGGTGGAAAAGAGTGCGCCGGGTCGGCATAGTAGAGCGTATGAAAAACCGTGTCTGGATCGTTGGAGCGTTACTGCTGGTGCTCTCTCTCACGCAAGCACGTGCGTATGACTTCATGGAACGACCCCGCGCGGTACTTCCCGGACCGGCTCCGCCGGGCCAGGGTGTGGAATTCGCCCGGGGCGGATACGCCCACGTCGCCTATCGGGCAAATCAGTTCGCCCATAGCCGACTGGATAAATTTCAGGTTGAAGGCTACGGCAACCACGCCGTCGTTGATGTGGGCTCCCTGCGGACAGCGGTCTTCTACGGAACGTACATGCTCAATGGGCCGGTAACTGAGGAGGACACCCCCGGGGCGGAGGCTGCCCAGTGGATGATGAACGCGATCCAGTACGAGTACGGCATTGTATGGTCCTGGGACTTCCCCGCGGCGTCGGCGCGGACGCGGGTCAGCGCGCTCGCTGAATACTCGCGCCGGAGCTACCATCCGCTCCGCGGGGGATTCAGCGAGCCCGCAGCCGATCTGATTCGAATCGGCGTGGCGGTCCAGAGTCTCGCGTTCGACTCACTTCCCGGGATAACCGTCGATGCAATGGTCCGACTGGGCTGGAGTGAACTCTACGAGTTTTGGGGCGCCCCGAGCATACCGGACCCTCGGGCCCGCTACACCGTGCACGGAGCGCTGGAACTGCAATACCACCTCGGGCGTTCAGTGGCGGCGTTCGCCGTGGTTACGCCGGACATTATCCTCTTGCGCACCGGCGAATGGGCCGTCGATGG
>JBMCMH010000217.1:0-3326 GCA_048614515.1 Alkalispirochaeta sp.
CTCACCATCGGCGCGGAGCCGGACTATCCCCCGTACTCCTACATCGACGACGCCGGCAACGCCACGGGGTTCTCGATCGAACTGTTTCAGGCGGTGGCGCAGGTCTTGAACCTCGACCTCGAGATTGAGATTGCCCCCTGGCATGAACTCAAAGACCAACTGGCCGCCGGTGAGCTGGATGCGTTGCCCCTGGTGGGACGGACACCCGAGCGGGAAGAGGTGTTCGACTTTACCGTGCCGTATCTGTCTTTACATGGGGGAATCGTAGTTCGTGAGGATGCCTCCGATGTGACGGAGCTTTCCGATCTGGTGGGACAACGCGTCTCGGTGATGGAGGGCGACAACGCGGAAGAGTTTCTCCAACGCAGCGAGCTTGAGTTCGATATCGTAACCACCGACACCTTTCACGACGCCCTGGAACTATTGCGCGATGGACACACCGACGCGGTGGTCGTCCAACGGTTGGTGGCTCTTCGACTATTGGAGGAAGGGGACTTCCCAGACCTCAAACTCCTGGACGAGCCGATCCCGCAGTTTACGCAGGAATTCTGTTTCGCGGTGACCGAGGGAGACAAAGAGCTCCTGGCCCAGCTCAACGAGGGACTCGCGCTCATCGTGGCGGACGGGACGTTCCGCCGCCTCCAAACGGACTGGTTTGCCCCGATGGAGCTCCCGTCTCAGCCGATCGTAGTGGGGGGCGACTCCAACTACCCGCCGTTTGAGTTTATCAATGAGGAAGGGGAGCCGGACGGCTTCAATGTGGATCTCATCCGGGCGATCGCTCGGGAGTTGGGGCTCACCGTTGAGTTTCGGCTAGGCCCATGGAATCAGGTGGTGGACAAGTTGGAGCGCGACGAGATCGATCTCATTCAGGGAATGATGTACTCGGCTGAACGAGACCGGCGGTTCGACTTCTCTCCCGCCCATACGGTCCACCACAACGTGGTGATCGCTCGGACGGACGCGTCTGCCGTTGTTCCGAGGACGATCGAGGCGCTGCGGGGAGGCGTCGTGGCTGTGCAAGATGGTGACATGATGCACGAGTTGGCGCTGGACCAAGGTCTTGACGAGCAGCTGCTCGTGGTGGACTCCCAGGAAGAAGCCCTTCGCCGCGTGGCGGAGGGTGATGCCGATTACGCCCTCGGCAGTCGCCTCACCGCGATGTATCTCAAAGAGCAGCACGGTTGGGATAACCTTGTGGTAGGCCGGGAGCAGATCGCGTCCTATGAATACGGATTTGCCGTCCGGGAGGGAAACGGGCGGCTATTGTCGTATTTCAGCGAGGGACTGGCGGTGCTTGAGGAATCCGGCGAATACCGGGAGTTGTACGACCGCTGGTTTGGTGCATACGTGCCGAGTCGGGTTGATCCGATGCGGGTCTTGCGTACCGTCGCCCTGGTGGTAACTCCGATTCTGATCCTGCTTGCCGGCGCGCTGCTGTGGGTTCGGTTACTGCGAAAGGAGGTTGCCCGACGCACTGAAGAGCTGCGCGAACGAGAGGCGCTGTACCGGCTGCTGTCGGAGAATACGCTGGACGTGATTTGGCTCGTTTCTCGCGACCTGCGCGTGCGGTATATAAATCCGGCAATCCAATCGATTACCGGATACCATCATGATCAGTGGATCGGTTCCCGCGTTACGGACCATTTTGATCCCCAGTCCTATCGAACCGTCTGCGGCGCGGTGGCAGGAGCGGTGAAACGGCGATCAGCAGCCGATGAATTCTCCGTCGAAGCGGACGTGACTACCCGGGCAGGGGAAACCGTGCCGGTGAGCATCGTGGGGACGGTGCTGCGCGCCGAGGACGGCACTCTGGAAGGATTTCAGGGCGTTGCGCGAGACATTAGCGAACGGAAGCGGCACGAGGAAGCGCTGAAGCAGAGTGCCCAGCGGCAGGAATGGCTCAACAGGATTGCTACCGTGTACCTGTCCGGCGATGAGGCGGGTCGATTCGTTCAGCACGTGGTGGAGGACTTGGCGAGTCACTTCTGGGGTTATCACGTCGACTATTGTGTCCTGGACCCACGCGGGGGGCTTGCCGTTGAGTACTGTTCGGCGCCCATCGATGAAGACCATCACGCGGCCCGAACCATCGGTGCGCACGAGGCTCCGGCGTTTCTTGATACCATCCAGTCGACCGGTAGGATTGCAGTGGCGGACGTCGAGAATGATCCGGTGGTTGCCCCTCTGAAACACAGTTTGCTCGCAGACCGCACCTCGGCGTTGCTGATGGTCCGGGTCCCCACCGAGCATGAGCTTCAGTCGTTCTTGTGTTTTCGCGCCGCGTACCCGCATGAGTGGAGTACCCACGAGTTCCTCGCTCTGGAAGAACACGCCAACCTCCTGGCGCTCATTCTGGCAAACGAACAGTCTCGCCGTATGATGGAAGCGGCCAACGCGTCGCTGGGTCGATCGCTGGAAGAGAAGAATACCCTGCTCAAAGAAGTGCACCATCGGGTGAAGAACAACCTCAACGTAATTGTGAGCCTGCTGAGACTTCAGGAAGACAAGATCGAAAGTGTAGAGACCGCCCGCGACGCGTTTGAGCAAAGCCGCAATCGGATCTTTTCTATGGCGCTGGTGCATGAGTCGCTCTACCAGTCGGACAACCTGTCGGAGATCGATATGGACGACTACATTCGCGACCTCACTCAGCAACTCGGTGACATGAGCATTACCGGAAGCCGGATCGAGTTCAAACTGGATTTGGAACCAATTCGCCTGGATATATCACGGGCCATCCCCTGCGGGATCATGCTGAACGAGTTGCTTACCAACTCCATCAAACACGCCTTTGGCGGGGAGACCGATACACCGACCGTTACCGTTGCGTTTCGGCGCCTCAGTCCCACCGAGCTGAAGCTGTCGGTTTGGGACAACGGATTGGGGTTCCCCGCGACGTTCTCCGAGGCTCACGGGTCATCTTTGGGTTTGCACCTGGTGCGTCTGCTGGCCGCCCAGATCGATGGAACACTGAACATTGACTCAACCAGCGGCACCCACGTCGAAATCCTGATTCGTGATGATCCGAGCACGGGGGCGTCTACCGTCGTGCAGTAGCTCCCAACGTGGCGCGAGGCTCATGCACTCTATTTATAGCGCTCCACCGTTCGCCGGCCAATTGGTGCGAACTCTACGAGGACGTCCAAGACAAATCGGTCAGACCTTGTGGTACAATAGGCATACTGATCTCTTAAAAAGTAAATAGGTGGAGTTGTCCATGTCTTGTCGCAAAGCCGTTCTTCGAGCGTGTTGCGCCTTCGTCCTGTGCGTGACGAGTGCGTTTACCCTTCCGGCCCAGAGTTCGTCGGCCACGTCTGACGATA
>JBMCMH010000218.1:0-3263 GCA_048614515.1 Alkalispirochaeta sp.
CTTGCGGTGGAGCCGGCGTTGGCAACGGACTGGGAGATCAGCGAAGACGGTACCGTCTATACCTTTGAGCTGCGCCAGGGAGTGACCTTTCATGATGGGACGCCCTTTAACGCCGAGGCGGTGAAGTTCAATTTTGACCGCATGCTCGACGAGAGTCACCCCTACTATGACACCGGCCCCTTTCCACTTTCCTTCTATTTTAGTGCGATTCAGGAAACGCGGGTGGTAGATGAGTACACGGTTCAGCTCATTCTTGAGGAGCCGTTTGCGCCGCTCATGTCAAACCTGGCGTATCCCACGGGACTCCTGGTCTCCCCCACGGCGGTGGAAACGCACGGTGACGAGTTTGGGCGCAATCCGGTGGGTACTGGGGCGTTTCAGTTTGTGGAGTGGGAGAGCAATACGCGTGTAACGGTAGAAGCGAATGAAGACTACTGGGATGGACCGGTTGGGGTAGACGAGGTGATCTTCCGACCGATTACCGATGCCAACACGCGCGTTACGGAGATGCTCTCCGGCGGGTTGGATTTGATGGTGGAAGTGCCGCCGGACAGCGTCCAGGTGTTCGAGCAGCGGGAGGAGTTCACTGTATACGAGCAGGCCGGTCCACATCTGTGGTTTCTGATCCTCAATCTCCGGGAGGGACCGTTTACCAGCAAGGCGATGCGGCAGGCGGTGAACTACGCGATCGACAAGGAAGGACTCGTGAACAACGTGTTGCAAGGCACTGCAACGGTGGCGGACAGCCCGATTCCTCCCGCCTTTGACTGGGCGTACAATGAGGACCTCGACCCATATCCGTATGATCCCGCCCGGGCGCAGGAGTTGATCGAGGAAGCGGGGTACGACGGCGAGGAATTGGTGTTCTATGTTACGGAGGGCGGCTCCGGTATGCTCGATCCGGTACCCATGGGAACGGCGATTCAGGCGGATCTCGAAGCGGTCGGGCTCGATGTGTCGATCGAAACCTACGAGTGGAATACGTTCCTGGGCCGCGTTAATCCCGGACTCGAAGGCAAAGCGGACATGGCCCAGATGGCGTGGATGACCAACGATCCGGATACGCTACCGTTTCTGGCGCTGCGCACCGAAGCGTGGCCGGAAGAGGGCGGTTTCAACTCCGGGTACTATTCCAATTCGGAAGTAGACGAACTGTTGGCTCAGGCACGGCGTAGTACCGACCAGGCCGAGCGGGCACGTCTCTATCGCGAGGTGCAAGAAATCGTCTATGACGACGCTCCGTGGGTATTCGTGGCCAACTGGCAACAGAACGCGGTGGCGGTGTCTAGCCTGGAGGACTTCAGTCTGCAGCCGTCGTTTCTACTCAGGCTTGCACCGGTGAGTTTTGATTAGGTAGCTAACGGGAACACGGGGTGGCGGGACTCGTCGCCCCGTATACTTTGGCGGAAACCCCACATGCATCGATATATCATCAAACGGCTAATCCTGGTAATACCCGTGCTTTTGGGCATCTCGGTGATCGTGTTTCTGATCATGGCGCTCCTGCCGGGGGACGCCGCTCAGGCGATTTTGGGTTCATTCGCGACGCCGGAAAACCTGGCGCGGGTTCGAAGTGATCTCGGCCTGGATGAGCCGCTGGTGAAGCGGTATTTCATCTGGTTGGGAAATATTCTCCAGGGAGACTTTGGCCGCTCCTACACGTTGCAACGCCCGGTACTGGATGAAGTACTGGATCGTCTGGGACCGACGCTGCTTCTGGCAGGGACCTCTCTGGTGCTGGCCTCGATTCTTGGCATGCTGGCCGGAATCATCGCCGCCATTAAGCAGTTCGGTTGGCAGGACGCCCTGTTTACCGTTGTCGTACTCATTGGAATCTCGACCCCCTCGTTTTGGCTCGGGTTGATGTTTGTTCTGTTGTTCTCGCTCAATTTGGGGTGGTTTCCGGTGAGCGGCATGACGGCGGTCGTTGGGGGAGGCGGGTTCCTGGATGTACTCCGTCACCTGGTCTTGCCGGCGGTGACGCTGGCAGTCGTGGCCACGGGCGTCATTGCGCGACTCACCCGATCCACGATGCTGGAGGTGCTACGGCGCGATTTTGTGCGATCTGCTCGGGCAAAAGGTCTGCCGGAACGAACGGTGATCATGAAACACGCATACAAGAACGCTCTGGTAAACATCATTCCCGTCCTGGGAATTCAGGCGGGATTTGTTATTGGAGGTGCGGTCTATATTGAGACGGTGTTTCAGTGGCCCGGAATCGGCCGGATGCTGGTGAACGCGATCCTCACGCGGGATGTGCTGCTCGTACAGGGCGGCGTGGTGGTGGTTGCCGCGATCTATGTGCTCATTAACCTCATCGCCGATGTGTTTCAGCATTTTCTCGACCCGCGGATTAGCGTGTAAGGAGTATCCGTGTATTCTTCTTCCAAGTTGCGGCGCTTTTTCTATAACCGTCTCGCCGCGGTAGGCCTGATAATTGTGGTGGCGGTTATTGTGATCGCTGCGATAGCCCCCGTTCTTCCTCTGGCAAATCCCAACGCCACGAGCCTCGAGTTTCGGATGCTTCCTCCGGGAAGCGAAGGGCGTCCTCTGGGAGCCGACGAACTGGGCCGGGACATGCTCTCGCGGTTGATCTGGGGACTGCGAGTAAGCTTGGCGGTAGGGATCTCCGCCACGGCCATTGCGGCAGTCATTGGCTCGCTCATCGGAGTATTCTCGGCGTATTACGGAGGGATCCTGGATAACACCCTCATGCGGGGCGTGGACATGCTCATGGCGTTTCCCTACATGCTGCTGGCCCTCTCTATTGTCGCGGTTCTCGGGCCGGGGTTATTTAACGCGCTGATCGCGATCTCCATTGTGAACATTCCGTTTTTCGCGCGAAATGTCCGGGGCGCCACGGTGGGGTTGGTGCGCCTGGAGTACGTGGACGCAGCGCGCCTGAGCGGAAAGAACGATATGCAAATTCTCTTCGGGGAGTTGTTTCCGAATGTCCTGCCGGTGATTTTCATTACGATATCTACCACGGTGGGGTGGATGATCCTGGAGACCGCTGGATTGAGCTTTCTGGGTCTCGGGGCGCAGCCGCCCACAGCCGACCTCGGTTCAATGTTGGGAGAAGGGCGTAAATCGATTCTTACCGCTCCCCATGTGGCGACGCTGCCGGGACTGGTCATTCTGGTTCTGGTGATCGGCATCAATTTGCTCGGTGACGGCCTTCGAGATGTACTCGATCCATATCTGCGCTCCGGCGCGTTGGTAAGCCCGCGGCCGGCGACCGAAATCGATAAGGGGCTTCGGGG
>JBMCMH010000219.1:0-3254 GCA_048614515.1 Alkalispirochaeta sp.
CGGCGGCCCGCATTTCACGCTCAATCCGGCAATATCATTTTTCGTACACTGCGGTACTGCTGAAGAAGTCAATCAGTTGTGGCGTGAGCTCTCCCACGACGGGACGGTCCTCATGCCCTTGGACACCTACCCCTTTAGCGAACACTACGGGTGGCTTCAGGACCGCTTCGGCGTTTCGTGGCAGCTTATTGTCTCCCCCGCTGCGTCGGGCTCACGTATTGTTCCGAGCTTTCTATTTGTCGGAGACGAGTGCGGAAACGCGGAAACAGCAATGCGTTTCTATGCGTCGGTGTTCCCGGAAGGAACGGTAGGAGACATCGCCCGATACGGACCCGGTTACGCACCGAACCCGGAAGACTCGGTGATGTACGGAGAGTTTCGACTCCTGGGTCGGCCCTTCGTGGCCATGGACAGCGCCGAGGACCATGAGTTCTCGTTTAATGAGGGAATATCTCTTGTGGTAGACACATCGACCCAGCAGGAGATCGACCGCTATTGGAGCGGTCTATCCGCTGATCCGGACGCGGAACAGTGCGGATGGCTCAAAGACCGCTTCGGCGTTTCGTGGCAAATCATTCCAGAAACGGAGATCACCCACCTGCTGGCACATACGGATGAAGCGACCAAAAAGCGAACGCTGGAAGCGATGTTTCGGATGAAAAAGATCGACCTGAATGAACTGCGCGGTGGCCACGAGCAGTCCTGAGCGAGGCTACACGGCTACCCCTCAACGCCCCCCTGCTCGTGATTGAGGAGCCGGCGCTTACGCTCAAGGCCACCGGCGTACCCCACCAGGCTTCCGTCCTTGCCGACCACCCGGTGGCACGGAATGATAATCGCCACGCGGTTCATGCCGTTTGCCCGCGCCACGGCGCGCACCGCGTTACGGTTTCCGAGCGCCTCAGCCTGTCCCTGATACGTAGAGGTACACCCGAACGGGATTTCCCGGAGCGCGGTCCACACCCGATTCTGAAACTCCGTCCCCGGTGTGTGCAGCGGCACCGTAAACTTCCTGCGTGCGCCGGAGAAGTACTCGGCGATTTCCTCCCGAGCCTGTTGTATAATCTCGTTTTCTCCCGGGAGAATCCGCGCGTTCAGTCGCTTTTGAAGATTTTCGAACTCCGTTTCCAGCATACGGCGATCCACGAATTCGAGCAGGCACAGTCCGATGGACGTGGCACACGCGAACATCGGTCCCAACGGTGTGGTAAACCGATCGATGAGGATTTGTCCGACTTCGTGGCTGTCGCGCGGTGCACGGCCGATGGACCGCTTGAAGGTATAGCCGAATCCACTCAACGATTCATACCCGGCGTCGAAGGCGACGTCGGTGGCGGTTCGTCCGTTCCGTAGTTCAATCATCGCGTGATTGATTCGGTACATTCGCTGATACCCGTGGAACGTCATACCGTAGTTCCGTTTGAACCAGCGGCGAGTTTTCTCCGGGGCGATCCCCTGCCCGCGCAGGAGAGCATCGGAGATCTTCTCCTTGGGATGCGCTCGTACCAGCTTGATCGCGCGTTCGACGTCCGGCGGAGCCTGGTGGGCGTTCTCAGTCGGGCGACAAATCTTGCAGGGCCGGTATCCGTGGTCCATGGCGGACTTGAAACTGTCAAAGAACTCCACGTTCTCCCGTTTGGGTTTGCGCGCACTGCACGTCGAGATACAGAACACACCGGTTGTCTTCACTCCCGCGAAAAAGCTTCCGAGATAGGTTGGGTCTCTCTCGAGAAGCGCCCGGTAGTACCTGTCTTCGATCTTCGGTTCTTGCATGCTGCCAAGTATCGTCGTCTCGGCGTCGCGGGAGCAACCGAAAATTCGACACGCTTGTCCGTTATTCACCACGACCGTTACATCGACGCAAGGATACCGGGAGGCTTCATCGCGGGCGTTGCCGCACTTTTTTGGTGACACTCCCGAAGAACCGATGTATATTACCGCGTTAATAAACAATTTTAAGTGATAGCTCCAGCTGGGGCACGGAGGAGAAACTACGTGAAGCATGCACATCGTACCGTGGGGATCATTTCGGCGATCCTACTTCTGGTTCTGTCCGGATGCCAGTCAATGGGATTCGACGACGTCGAATCCTTGGTAAACGCCATTGGCGGGGAGGAGTCGTCTTCCGCGGGGGATACTACGGAAACAGCGACGTCCGAGGAACCGGCGCCGGTGGCCGTCGAGGTGGTGCAGGTAGCCGCCGGTCGGTCGATGACGTTTGCCGTGGACGCTGATGGTGGTTTGTGGCGGTGGGGTGCCAACGACAGCGATCTTGCCCTTCCTCCCGGTCATAGCGAGCGCAGACCGACTCGAGTGTTTCCGGATACCGAATGGTCGCAGGTAGCAGTGGGCAGTCGCCACATTCTTCTCATCTCCGCCGACGGGCATCTCTACAGCTGGGGTTCCAACGACTTTGACGCCCTCGGACTCGGTCCCAAGGCCGAGGGGAACCCGTATCCCGGTGCTGAGCCGCAGCTCGTCAATGATCGCCTGCCGTGGGTGCAGGTTGCTGCGGGTGATGGGAGCTCGTATGCCCTTTTGGAAGACGGAACGATGTTTGCCTGGGGCAATACCGCCGACGGTCGCCTCGGCATTGGGGATGTGGGCGAACGACAAAGCGTGAGCTGGCCCACCCAGGTGGGGGGCGTGTGGTCGCAGGTGAGCGCCGGAGATCGCTTTGCGCTGGCGCTGACCCGCAGCCGACAACTTTACGGCTTCGGAGCGAATGATCAGGGACAATTGGGAATCGGCACCGACAGCGACGAACTCCGTCCCACGGTAATCCTCCCCGATACCGACTGGTCCTCGATTTCCGCCGGTGAGGGGTACGCGTTTGCCGTTCGAAATGGGGAGCTCTACGCCTGGGGTTCCAATGAGTATGGACAGCTTGGACTGGGAGAAGCATCTGATCCCGTTCTGCGGGCGACCCGCGTGGGGACGCGCTCCGACTGGACCTCCGTGGTAGCGGGCCGGGGGTACTCCGGACCCCCTGAGGCCTCCCCGTACACACCCGCCGGCGCCGGGATCGATGCCAATGGAACGCTCCACCTGTGGGGTTCCAACGAGACCGCACTGTTGGGGACCGGCGAGGAAGGGCTGGAGCGCCGGCAGCTGGCCGCTCCGGAGCCCGTTCAGGGACATGAGGATGTTGTCTGGCAAGCGGTCTCGGTGGGCGGTGAGCACGCAGCTGCTGTCGACGATAACGGCGCGCTCTACACCTGGGGCTCGGACCGCCAGAGTCGCTCCGGCGGACG
>JBMCMH010000220.1:0-3250 GCA_048614515.1 Alkalispirochaeta sp.
CGCTGAGCGCAACCGACAACGCCGGCGGGTGGCATCGAGGGTGTGCGCGGCGGTTTTTCGGTCGGCCGGAGGTTCCGGAAGTCGCGATAACCGCCGCTCTGCTCGAGGAGCTGGCCCGTCGATCCGTCGAGACGGGCCAGACCGTCACCGGAGTTCAAAAGAAGCTATCGGTACATCTTTCCGATACGGAAACACCGCGCCGTCTGACGTTAGTGGGATTTCCGGCAGGCTACATTCTGAAACCTCCTTCCAGCGACTACCCGGAACTTCCCGAACTGGAACATACGACGATGCGTATGGCTCAGCGCATTGGGCTCAAGGTGGTCCCGCATGGGTTGATTGAGCTTGGCGACGGCGAGCGCGCCTACATCACTCGTCGTATTGACCGGACCACATCAGCACAGGTGCGGATTCCCATGGAAGATCTGTGTCAGCTGTCGGAACGCCTTACTGAAGACAAGTATCGCGGTTCATACGAACAGGCGGGCAAAGTCATCGCCCGCTACTCCTCGCGACCAGGGTTGGATCTCAGTGACTATTTCTTCTTGCTGGTATTCTCCTTCGTCACCGGTAACTCCGACATGCACCTGAAGAATTTCTCGCTGTACTGCCCTGAGTCTGAGTGGATTCTGTCCCCGGCGTACGACCTGCTCCCCACGGCCCTCGTGATTCCGGAAGATCGCGAAGAGGTCGCATTAACACTAAACGGCAAGAAACGTCGCATTGGAAGAGGAGATCTGGTCGCCCTGGGGGAAAACCTTGGGGTTAATTACAAGGCGGTAAGACGAATTATCGATGCGGTTTCCGGGCATCGGGAGACGCTCATCTCCACGGTGGAGGAGTCTTTCTTGTCCGCTGAATTGAAAACGGCGTACGTAGCGCTCCTGAAGGAGCGGATTGGCCTGCTGTGATTACTGCACGGACGGCGCGACTGGATTTCACTACTTTCGGCTGACGTGCTAGAGCGCCCCATAGCGCCTGTCGGTCACGACTCGGCCGTGCCGCCGGTATCAACTCCCGCCTCCGCCCAGACCTCGGCGTTGTAGCCGGCGATGAATGTGCCCCAGCTGGTGAGCAGGATAGGAAACATGAGCGCCGCGGGGCTCACGTGGGATTTGAGGGCCCGCAACAGGGGCCCCCTGGTTTCGGCGGGGAGTTTATCCAGGTAGGCATACCCGTAGGCCACGCCGCGCTTCTCGAGTACTTTCATGGCGTGATGGCAGTGCCCACACTTGGTCAGGGCGATGATGCGAATCGCTCCAGGATCGGAATTGCTCCCCTCACCTGCTACGTCGGTGAATTCCACCTGGTCGAGTCCGTTGAGTGATATGAATGCCATATAGTATTAATGTAATACAGAATCGTGGCGTTGTGGAGTGAGATTGATTGTTGCGAGTTCATCGGACTATAGTTGGAAGCTATGAAACGTACCCGTAGCTTCCGACCGTCTGGTCATTTGGTGATTGTTGCCGTCCTTCTGGGGCTGGGGTTGACCGGCCTTGTTTATTCCCAAGACGCAGAGATTGAGCAGGTCAGCTCAGTGGGCTTCGACTTCGCATATTATCCTGGAGACCAGGAGGGGAGCGGAGTCACCGACGGCGGTTTTGCACCGCTCAGCTACCAAACGGTAGAGCCGGACGGAGGCGCCGCGGATGATGAGCGAGTACTGGGAACCACCTGGGGCAACGTGGAGCTAAAGGGCTATTACCAACACGCATGGATCATGCCCGCGCTGCGGTGGGGCGATGGAGCACTATCCGCAAACAACAACCTCACCCTCCGGTCTACCACGGGAGTAAGCCCGATTTCCGTCACCCAGGAGGTACGGGCTGTTCTCACACCGATCGCCTTTCTTCAATTCACGGCAGGCGGTCTCGTCGGGACGGGATGGAATCTGCAGATCTTTGACGGCCTCGGTGAAGTTGATCTATCCGACGGGAGTGTGGACGACGGCTCCTTTGAAGGAGCTGTTCTTCGAGGATTTCTCGGCGGTACGTTTCAGTTCGATTTCGCGGCGATTTTCCCCGGCGAGTGGAATCATGTGGTTACGGTGTTTTCGCCGCAGTGGACCTACAGTGCCCTCACCGGCGCCGAAGCGGATGTAGCGTGGTCATTCGAGGCGGATGACGGCACCAACTACCGCGGATGGGAGTACAAGACTACCGCCGTTCTGGGATACCAACCGCCGTGGGAGGCGGTTTCGATCGTGGGTGTGCTCTACGAAGGCGAACGCCTGATCGGAAACGCAGTCGACCGGGCCCGCGCGGCGGCTCCGGAAGACTTTGATCCGGGCTTCCGCACTGATCGACTGGCCCTCTTGGCAAATTTTGCCCTGGGCGAGGAGCGCCGTCACTCACTCACGGTGTTGCCGCAGTTCCAGCGCAACCGGCTTCCCAGCGAGGAGACGATATACAACGAGGGAGTCCAACGCCGAGAAACGGTGGGAAGCTACTGGGACTTCTATCGCGTGGCGGTGCAGTACCGCTTTGCCCTGCAGTAGCCTGCTACGGACGGATGGTAATGCGCGGCTGATCGCCCCGTGCTCACCGCCCCGCGCTCACCGCCCCGTGGCCAGTGGGCGCACCCGCGCATCCTCAAATGCCGTTGACCCAAGCTGCACCGTCGCTCGGTCGCCCTTTGACCAGAACAGGTACTGATCATCGGGACCGCCAACGTACTTGGCGCCGGAGGCCGATTCCACATGGTTCAGCGTGAGGGACGGGGGCTCACCGGAGAGTCCGTCCAGATCCGATGCCGCCCGCGCGGCCTGGCTCGCGGGGGTATCCAGCAGGGTCAACTGCACCTGGTTTCCCCAGCTCACCATCGCAAAATCCACACCCTGCTCGGTGCGTACGGTGTAGCGCCCCGGAGCGCAAAACGCCGCGGTGCCGTCATCCGCCGCATCGGCAAAGGCTTGGGCCGCCGCGGAGCTGAGATCCGTGGGGTCGTCGGTGTCGCCCGACTGCTCAACTGACTGACCAGCCGGCGCGGATGCGGCAGGCCGGGCTGCGGGGCCGCCGGCGCAGGAAGAGAGAACGACCCCTGTGAGAACGATAATCGCCACTGTGAAATTGAATGCGGACCCAACCGCTCGATTACGCCGTACCATGTAACGAAACATACTAAACTCACTGCCGTATCGAGGAGGTTCATCCCAAAATCAGCGGATAGGTGGTTGCGTTCCTGGTAAACATCGTTTACTTTATAAACATGGGTTCGTCAGAGCGGAAGGCGCGGGAGAAGGCAGAGC
>JBMCMH010000221.1:0-3248 GCA_048614515.1 Alkalispirochaeta sp.
GGCGTATCGCCTCGACGGAACGGGCGGGTAATCAGTTTCCAGAATGCCGACAAGGCGTGGCCAATCCGACGCCATACGGAGGGATTCTTGAGGCGGTCGAGACGCACTAGAGCGTCGGCGGTTTCGTCGCTGCTGAAATCCTTGCGTGCCATGTTCTCGTCCATCTCCATCTGCAGGAGCTGGGTTTTGTCTTTGGCCTCGACGACCCGGCATTGAATCGCTCGCCAGCCGAGTCGCTTAGCGGCTTCTAACCGCCGATGACCGGCTACCAGATCGTACCCTTCCGTGACGATAATTGGATTCAGTAGGCCGTGCGCCTTGAGGCTGGTCATAAGGGCCTGAAGATCCCCCAAATCCTTACGGACTCGATGGTGAACGCGAACTCGGTGTATATCGATCGTCTCTATATGAGCCATCGTGTTGCTCCGTTAGTCCAGCAGTGGGTTTACGCCGGAATCGGCGTCATCATCAGAATCCTCAGTGCTACGGCTCTCGTCATCCCCGTCATCGTCACCATCAGAGTCCGGGTCACCGTCGGTGGGCTCATCGCGATTAGTGTCGGTGGACGATTCGTCTTCGTCTTCATCCTGTTCCTCATCATCGGCCAGTGAGCGCTCCGGCCCGCTTAGACGCGAGTCAAATCGTGCAGTGTCAAGGTTGAGGTCGAGGCTGGGCCGCGATGTGTCTCGCGAGGATCTGTCTAATGAGAAGTCTCGCCCGTCCAAACTGGTGCGTAGGCGTTCCACCAATACCGGTTCCTGTTGGCGATCAAATTGCTCCAGCCGATCGAACTCGGTCGGTTGCGTGCCGGCGATAAACACTTCTTCCACGGTTTCTCCATTGTAATCGGCCGGTGGAAGTAGTCCTGAGCGGGCCGAAACTTCGAGCTCGACGATCCCGTCGGGTTGGACAAACTCCCGGACCGGAAGTCCCTGGTGGATATCCCGCATGTACTGAGCCCAGACCGGGCCCGCGGTAACCGCACCGGTCTGGTTGACGCCGAGACTGTTATTGCCTCCGCGGTCAAATCCAAACCAGACCGCGGTGGTATAGTAGGGGGTAAATCCCAGTGTCCAGGCATCCGCCCAGTTCTGAGTGGTGCCCGTCTTCCCTGCTGTGGGTTGTTCAAACCCGCCCGCTACATTCTGAGCATAGCGGAGCGTACCACTTTCTACCGCAGTTTGAAGAATGTCAGTGATAACATAAGCTGCCTGGGGACTAACAATCTGCTCGGGCCCGCCGGAACGGCGTTGTTCTCGCCGAAAATCGGCTTCCGGCTCCATAATTATTCTGCCGGAGCGGTCTTCGATATACCGAACCGCCAGTGGTGTCACCTGGCGTCCCTGATTGGCCAATGTGGCGTACGCCCGAGCCATGTCGATGGGGGCTGCTTCAACCACGCCAAGCCCCACGGGATACTTTCGTACCAGATTTCTTTGCTCCCATTCTTCCTCGGGGATTCCGAGCAAATTCCCGGCAGTCTGGAGCGCCGCATCAAATCCTACCCGCTCCAGGACTTTGAGCGAGGGCACGTTCATAGAGCGGGCAAGCGCGTACCGAACGAGTACCGGCCCCGCCCATTCACCGCGATAGTTCTCCGGGGTGTAGGGGGTGTCGTCGTCATTCCAGAACACTACCGGGGCATCGTAGAGCATAGTGGCCGGCGTGATGGCGCGCTCCTCGATACCGGCTACGTAGTACAGAGGTTTAAACGAGGACCCAGGTCTTTGGGATCCGTCCACCGCGCGGTTAAATTGATTCCGGGATTCGAACTCTCGGCCTCCCACCATGGCAGTGACGTGGCCGGTATCATTTTGTAGCGTAATGAGCGCGCCTTGCACTGTAGAACGTTGTGACTGCTGTTCACTTCGGGAATAGGACATCCGAGTGGCATGACGCAATCCAAGTTGCTCGCTGGGTGCCAACATCAGCGTTGCCATTTCCATAATCGGATTCAGGTCTTCATCAAATGCTTGCTGGGCAGCCTGGCGACGCTTTGCGTCGCCCACGCGGAGGTCCGGCATGTTAAAAGTGAGCGACAGCAGATCGATCATCGGCACCAGGTCCGATCCGTAGTCTACCCGAGTGGCGGTGTTTTGCTGATATATGCTATTGGCCCGGGCGATGCCGGCACGCATGTAGCGGTCGGCGGCTTCTTGAAATCCTAAATCCAGTGTGGTGTGAACGACAAATCCGTCGCGGTTGATATCGAGGCTTCCCAAGAGATATTGGTTCTCCAGCTGATACCGTACATATTCCGAGAAGTACGGAGCGCGGTCTTCCCGCTCGAAGAACGCGGTGGAGGAGCCGGAACGAGTAAAGTCGTAGCTTCCCCAATACTGGTCAAAACTTCGGTCCACCTGCTCTTGGGTGGCGTAACCCACGTCCACCATCTGATCGAGTATCGTTCGTTGTACCCGGCGGGCTTCATTGGGACGACGGATTGGAGAGTAGAGCGAGGGATTGGCCAGTTGGATCACCAGCATCGCCGACTCTGCGATCGTTAGATCCCGGGCAGAGTGACCAAAGAAGAATTGACTTGCCGCTTCCACGCCATAGTTGCCGTGCCCAAACCACATGCGATTGAGGTATTGCTCAAGAATCTCGTACTTGGTGAGGTGGCGTTCCATCTGGAGGGCCCACCACAGCTCCACCAATTTGCGTTGGATAGTTATCGTATTGCGGTCGGCATACAGATGTCCGGACAGCTGCTGGGTAATGGTCGAACCACCGGAGAAATAATTATTGGTAAGAACGTTCCAGGCGGCTCGAGTGGTTCCGCGAATGCTAAACCCGCGATGCTGAAAAAACGTCTGGTCTTCTCGAGTTATTAAAGCGTAGATGAGGTGTCTTGGTAGCTCATCAATGCTCACCAGCTCTCGGTTCTCATCAGAGAAGAACTCCGTGATGAGGCGGCCGTTCCGGTCAAGGATTTGCGTCGGAAGCGCGGATCGCTGCTCTCCCATCCGCTCGAGGCTCTCGATGTTGCTGGTGGCGGCGACGGCAATGCCTGTGGCGATTCCAAGGGCCGCTGTGCCTACCGCAAGCACAGCGAACAAACCTATCAGCGTCACTCGCCATTTCTTGGTCATGATGGCACTCTACGGACGTACAGTGTCCTTTGTCAACAGAACGGTGAGAACACAAAAAAGGCCGGTTCGGCAGAACCGGCCAGAGTATCGGCTACAGAGAATAGTAAACTGGGAGGGGAACTATTTCCGCCACCGATACACACATTATCGTCACGT
>JBMCMH010000222.1:0-3243 GCA_048614515.1 Alkalispirochaeta sp.
TGGTTGTACCGCACCGCCGCAGTTCTGGCGCTCATCGGCGCGCCGATACCGATTCTTGCCGGTGCCAACGCCACCACGGCGCCGCCCACTGCCGTCGGCACCTCCCGCTAATCGGCCCACTCCCGCCGCTCATTCCACCAGCAAAACCTGAATATCGCACACGTTGGTGTTGGTGGGGCCGGTTGTGTACAGGCCCCCGAGCCGTTGGAAGAGGTGGTAGGCATCGTTCCGCGCGAGCGCATCGGCGATCGCACCGGGGCTTCCGGTGGGGTCACCCACCAACAGTTCCGGTGCCGCGTACGCCCCGGCGGCATCGGTGGGGCCGTCGGTACCGTCGGTGCCCACCGAGAGGAAGGTGACGCCGGTATATGCCGAAGGCCGCTGAGCGATCTCCCGGAGCACTGAAAGCGCCATTTCCTGGTTACGTCCCCCGAGTCCTTCGCCGCGGAGCGTCACCGTAGTTTCTCCACCGGCCAGGATACACGCCGGCCGCTCCACCGGCCCACAGCCCCGGACAACGTCCCCCGCTATGCCGGAGAAGACCTTGGCGATCTCCCGCGCTTCGCCGGTGAGTTGACTGGTGAGCACCAGCGTGTGGTAGCCCCGCCCCTCCGCCGCGGTCCGCGCGGCCTCCACGGCAACCGCGTTGGTACCGATCAACACCGGAGTCAAGGTGGCAAAGACGGGGTCCTCCGGTTTCGGGGTGTCGGGAATCTCGCCCCGCTCGCCCGCCTCCAGGAGCTCCCGTGCCGCCGCCGGCAGGTTCGACAGAATGTTCCACTCCCGACACGCGTCCAAGGCGTCTGCGTAACTGGTGGGATCCGGTGCTACCAGCCCGGAGGCGATACTCTCGAGCTCATCCCCTACCACATCGGAGAGTACCAGCGCCACCGTCCGCGCCGGCGCCACCAGCTGCGCAAACCGCCCGCCGGCGATTCCCGAAAGGTGGCGGCGCACGCAGTTTACCGCCTGGATGGGAGCGCCCGCCGCGAGCAGGAGGCGCGTGGTCTCTTGAACGTCGTCGAGACCTACCGACCGGTCGCCAAATTCCGCCGGGAGCGTGAGGAGCGCCGAGCCTCCCCCGGAGACTACGGTGAAGCACAGCGTATGCGCGTCCAACCCCTCGGCACACGCCGCGATCTCCCGGCCGGCGCGGAGGCTGTTTTCGTCGGGAACGGGATGCCCCGCCTCAATGATCCGCACCCGGTCCAGCGGCAGGGCGTGCTCATACTTGGTCACGATCAGCCCATCGTCGATTCGGTCGCCGAGAACCTGCTCGAGGCCGTGCACCATGGCGGCAGCCGCCTTTCCGGCCCCCAGCACCACGATCCGTTGGTAGGCGGTGAGATCTTCACTGAAGGAGGTGGTCTCGGTGCGGAGGGTGAGCGTGTCCCCCTGGAGGGAGATCGCCGAGGAAATCATGCGGCTGGGGTTTACCCGGTCGATGGCAGCCCGGGCGATCACGTCGGCGGCGGTGGTGTTCATACCGCTCAGTATACCGCGAAACGCCCCTGCACCAACCCGCCATCTCGCTCTATACTGTCCTCCATAGGTACCACACCGCAATGAAGGAGCACGGCAATGAGCACAACCTGGGTAGTCGGCAGCTTAAACATCGATCTGGTGGCGCAGGTTCCGCGCTTTCCCCAACCGGGAGAGACGATTCGCGGTTCCAGTTTCGCCACGTTCCTCGGGGGAAAGGGCGGTAATCAGGCGATGTCGCTCTGCCGTCTGGGAGCCGCTCCCCGCATGGTGGGGCGCGTCGGCGATGATGAGTTTGGTACCCGCTATCGGTCGGCACTCACGGACGCGGGAGGAAACATCGACCATGTTCGGCCGGTACCCGGAACGACTACCGGAACGGCGGTGATCGAGGTGGATGCCGAGGGCCAGAATCATATCGTGATCGTTCCGGGTGCCAACGGATCGATGACTGTGGACAGCGTTCTGCCGGACATCGACGAGGTTGGCCCGGGAGATCTGGTGCTGCTGCAACTGGAGATTCCCTTCGACACCGTGTGGGAGGTGGCCCGGTTTGCCGACTCCCGGGGCGCCACGGTCATCCTCGACCCCGCCCCCGCCGCAGAAATCCCTGAGCATGTACTCAGGGCGATCGGATGGATCACTCCCAATGAACACGAAGCATCGATCATCACCGGTGTCGACACGAGTTCCGAGGAGGGCCTCACCAACGCGTGCCGGGCACTGCTGGAGGCCGGCGTCACGCACGCCGTGATTAAGGCCGGCAAACGGGGCGCCGTGTACGCCCACCGAGACCAGCCCGAACCGCAGCTCATTCCCGGGTTCGCCGTGGACGCGGTGGATACCACCGCCGCCGGGGACTCCTTTAACGGCGGCCTTGCCTGGGCCTTGGGCCGAGGAATGGATCCGGAGGAGGCGTTGCACCACGCCAACGCCGTGGCCGCCTTAAGCGTTACCGGTATGGGCGCGCAGACGGCAATGCCCACCGCAGACGCGGTCCAGACGTTTCTGAAGTAGATGGTTCGACATTTGTTCCGCCATGTATTACCTTAGACGTAGGGTATACGGCCACTGCACGATGTTTTTTTCAACGATACCGATCTTAGGATGGGAGTCGCTCTGGGCAGGAGCGGCTCTTTTTTTTGGCCGACTCTCTCCGACGGACAGAGCCTACACCGCCCCGCCCGGTTGACGGCGCCGGCCGGCCTCCTCCTCCATGACCCGGGGCGCGCACTCCGCCCGCCGAGCCTCCATTCTGTGCTACCTCCGAAACCCCACGCCCACCAGGTAGCCCTCAAACGACTCACTGCGCACCGCCTTGGGCCGGTGAAACGCCCCCTTCTCGAAGCGTGCACGGAGTTGCGCCAGGAGTTGCTGCTCACCACCCCCCTGAAAGAGCTTGAAGGCACAGCTTCCCCCGGCCACCAGCCAGCGATCCAGGTTGGCCAGGGCCGATTCCACGAGGGCCTCGCTGGCACTGGTATCCACGAGCTTGTTGCCGGTGGTCGCCGGCGCTGCGTCGCTTAAGACCAGATCAAACGGCCCCGCCGCGGCAAGCTCCTCCACCACCGATGGTTCGGTAAAATCAGCCTGTAAGCACTGCGCACCGGCAACGTTCATTTCCTGCACATCCACCGCCACCACCGCCGCTCCGTGCTGCACCGCGTACTGCGTCCAGGAGCCCGGCGCCGCCCCCAGGTCCAGCACCCGCATCCCATCGTTCCGGCGCGGGGCAAACAACCCGAATTTCTCGTCCAGTGC
>JBMCMH010000223.1:0-3239 GCA_048614515.1 Alkalispirochaeta sp.
CGCTCAAACACGCCGGAGTCAATCACCCCGATCCGTCGCAACCGCTCCCGGGTGTCCGCCGAAGCTCCCGCCACATACACCGGTTTACCCGCAGCGTGGGCATCGCGGATCACGTTTTCCAGCGCCAACGCCACCGTGGTACCCAGCATGGAGACGTGGGAGAGGTCCACGATCAGAATCCTCCCGCGCCGGTCCATGGCGGCGTGCTCCCGAGCGATCGCCTGGGCCACGCCAAAGATCATCGGCCCGCTCAAATGAAACAGGACGATCCGGCCCTGAGCGTCCTCCAGAATCCGTCGCTCTTCCTCGGTGAGGATCGGTTCCCCCGCAGGGTCCACCGTGGTCACCCGGGTGGTCGGCAAATTGGACAGCCGCTCGATGGTGAGCACGTTGGCGATAAACACCCCCACCCCCACGGCAACGATGAGGTCTACCAGCACCGTCATCGCCAGCACCAGGTACATCACCACCGTGGCGGAGGTGGAAATACGGTGGGCCCGCCCGAGAAAGCTCCAGTCCAGGATATCCACGCCCACCTTCACGGCGATTCCCGCCAGCACCGCCATGGGAATCACGCTGAGCATCGGCGCCAGCGCCAGAACCGCCACCAACAGCACCACCGACCGAATCATTCCCGCCAGCGGACTGCGCGCCCCGGACTGAATATTCACCACCGTCCCCATGGTGGCGCCGGCGCCGGGAAGTCCCCCGAACAACCCGGAGAAGAGATTCCCCAGCCCCTGCCCGATGAGCTCGCGGTTGGAGTCGTGGCGCTCCCGGGTGAGGCTGTCGGAAATCATCGCGGTCAGGAGGGAGTCGATCGCTCCCAAAACCGCCAGGATCCCCCCGTCGATCAGGATCTGGGTCACCCGGCCCAGGGTGAATCGCGGCACCACGATCTCCGGCAACCCGGCGGGAATCGCGCCAATCGCCCGGTAGCCGCCGTCGGGCATCGCAATCACCGCGATCACCGTCCCCACCACCACCGCCAACAACGGCGGCGGCACGATCCGCCGAAACCGCCGGGGCACCGCAAACAGCAGCAGCAAGGAAACCGCCGCAAGCACCACCTCCCGCGGTTCAACCGACCGCACCAACCGGGGCAGCGCGGCGATCAACCCCGGCGCTCCCCCGGCGGGCGGCGGATGTCCCAGTATCGGAGCGATCTGGGTAACAATCAGGAGCACGCCAATGCCCGACATGAACCCCGACACCACACTGTAGGGCATGAGGGTGATGTAGCGCCCCAGCTTCAACGCCCCCAGCACCATCTGAAACACCCCCGCCACCATGACCACCGTAAACGCCGTGGCCAGCCCGTGCTCCGGATTCGTCGCCACCACTCGGGTGATCACCGCCGTCATGACCACCGTCATCGGCCCGGTGGGCTCCGAGATCAGCGTCCGGGTGCCCCCAAACACCGCCGCAAACAAGCCCACCAGTACCGCTCCGGTGAGTCCCGCCTGCGGTCCTGCCCCAGACACCGCCCCAAAGGTCAGCGCCATCGGCAGCGACACCACCGCCGCCGTGAGCCCGCCAAAGAGATCGCCCCGAAGCGAATCAGTTTTTACTCGGTCGATAACCGACATTCGCTCAATATAGAGAGAGCGCCCGGTAGGTGTCGAGGGGTTTGGAAACAGCCGGAATTTTAGGTCGAACTGTCGGGTTCCGCGGTGCCCACCCGGAGAACCGGCCGGCCGCTCCCGCCTGGGGGGCGGTAACACGGATGCTTGACCTGCCTACAGGTAGTGAATACATTGCAGGCAGCAGGTGATTCTTATGGCGCAATATACTATTCGCAATATCTCCGATTCTATCGATCGCGAGCTTCGCAACCGCGCCCGGCGAAACGGCACGAGTCTCAACGAAACGACATTAGAAGTGATCAAGCGGGGTCTCGGTATCATTGGCAGTGATCAGACCTACGATGATCTCGATGACCTCATCGGAACGTGGCAGCCGGATGAGATCTTTGATCAAGCGATCGCGGATCTAGACACGGTAGATGACGACCTATGGCAGTAGATATCGTGATTGACACCAACCGCTACCGCGACTTCGTCGATGGCGGGTCCGAGGCGGTGGCAGTGTTTCGCACCAGCCCGAGCATACTGGTTCCGTTCGTCGTGGTTGGGGAGCTTCGGGCGGGGTTCGCGGTGGGATCCCGGGGCGTCGACAACGAGCGCGTGTTTGAACAGTTTCTGCACCGCCCCCGCGTCAAAATACTGCTTCCTACGATGGATACCACCCGACACTACGCCACCCTCTACCGACAGCTTCGCCTCGCAGGAACGCCGATTCCCACCAACGATCTGTGGATCGCCGCTCTGGTTGTCGAGCACGACGTGATGCTCTACAGCCGCGACGCGCACTTCGATGCACTGCCTCAATTGCCACGGGCGCGACCCGCATAGTATCTAAGATTCATGGATTTGGAGTAAAGGCGTCCGGTCGGCGTGGTCTACCGTGCCTCAGCCTCGGAACGGGTTCGTTCGAATCGAAACATAGTTTCCTCCGCGCAACGCCCCGGTGAGCATCGTCACAGGTACCCGAGTACCCGCGCCGTCCTCTCGCCAAATCGGGCTGCGAAGGTGATCACTCCGAGTTACCGTCGGACCGGCGTCTCGGGCGCTTCCGCCGGTAGCGCTCTACTTCTTGCAGCGTGGTACGAATCACGTCCCGCACCGAGGGATGCAGCGATTCCAGCACCGGGTCTGCTCCGAGCTCGCGGTTTTGCGAGAGGAGAGCCGCCACATCAGCGAGATCATGCGCCGCCGTCGCCTCCCCATACTCCGCCCGCTTGGAAAGATAGACTGCGGCTTTCAACTCCAGGAGCGCCACGGGCGTCATAAACCAGGCGCCGACGGCAGAATCCCACTGTCGAACGCGTTCCGGATCCGGAAGGAGGAACGGCAAATCCCAGTCGTCACCGGCATACAGCACATCGATGGGAGTGCCGGAATCATTGTGGACCGCCCAGTCCGGGCCAACCTGGAACTGGACGCCTGCCGATTTCTGGAGCCGGGTCCACTCGTGTGGTCTCACCAGCAGATCGATATCCCCCGTGGTGCGGGAAGAGCCGTGCCGAACCACGGCAACTCCACCGACAACGGTATACACGACGTTGTTGTGCGTCAGCCAAAGATGGAGCTCCCGCAACACTTCAGAGAACGGTAGGGCCATTCCGGGTATCGGAAGACCAAGCAGGAGAACTCCGGCAAGATGTGCGGTGGGCCCAC
>JBMCMH010000224.1:0-3224 GCA_048614515.1 Alkalispirochaeta sp.
TCCCGGTTTTGATCAAGCATGGGACCGCTTCTGCGCCCGGTCAATGTACGTTAAGCAGCGGTTGATGTACGAAACGCTCAGAAGTGGCCACCGTGGCGGGCGAGGCCTCCGGCATGAAGTCGGTGTGCAACATCGAGATTGACACTATCTCGCTCTCAATCGTCTTCCAGGACAGTTGCGTTCCGAACGGCTATGGTTTATAACTTAGTCATGTTGTTGGTTAACATACACGACGCCAAGACCCACCTTTCGGAATACCTCAACAGGCTTGATACCGAGCAGGAGATTGTGCTGTGCAAGCGGAATGTGCCGGTAGCGGTGATCCGCCCGGTGGCGGTACCCGCCGGGCGTCGTGTCATCGGATTGGAAGCAGGTCGTCTTCATGTCCCGGATTCATTTAATGATCCGCTTCCGGAAGAGATGGAGGCTCTGTACAACGGAGAGCAGCAGTGAAGCTCCTGCTCGATACATGCGCGTTTCTCTGGATTGCGGCGGATGATGCCGCCCTCTCTCGTACCGCGCGGCATTTGTTTCTGTCCCAGGAAGAGGTTTGGTTGAGTGCCGCTTCCTGTCAGGAAATCGTCGTCAAACATCAGATAGGGAAGCTGCCGCTTCCGGAGGATCCGGCTCGATACATCCCACGCATTCGGGAGGCCCACGGTATCGGCGCCTTACCGATAGATGAAACCGATGCGTTGCACCTTGCTACGCTGCCGCCCATCCACAAAGACCCATTTGATCGCCTCCTCGTAAGCCAGGCGATCTGCCGTGGCCTTACTATCCTCACGCCGGACCCGCTCATCCACAGCTATCCCGCACGTTGGGAGTGGTGAAACACCACCACGCGTGCAGTCGATATCCCGGGTGGAGGGAGACGCATTAGCCCACCTCCCGGCAGCTCGATCTTCTCGTACAGGACGACTCGGTAAATCTCGCTGAAACCTCCGGACCTACCCCACAAACACCGGCGAGGAAATGGCCCAGTGCCCGTTCTTGAGCCGAACGCGCGTGTAATACCAGCGATTGCCGGGCCGCGGCTGCTGGTCATCCCAGGTGATTGTCCATGCGCAGGCGGGGCGGGAATCGGCGCTCAGGCGGAAGGCCGGGGAATCGATGGGCCCGAGGTTACCGGACTCGGACCCACTGATCAGGTCGGCAACGGCATACTCCCGGTCGATGTCGGCGGTGCGGAAGCGGATCCGGGCGCCGGAGGCGTCGCTCACGCGCAGGTCGAATCCTTGCGTGGAGGGGGTGGTGTTGGTCATGTTTCCCCAGGTGGTGCAGCGGAACGCCACGGAGCGATCGGTGGGCTGACTCCAGGAGGCATTCTGGATGGGCACCTGGTTTTCAGAAGCGTCCAACGGAGAGACTACTTCCTGGCCGCGAAAGCGGGGAAATACTTCGCACACCTCGGAACCCGACACTTTGACGGTGCCGTCCCAGTCGTAGCGTGTGCCGCGTTCGCCCCAGCCCAGGTCGATGTGAACGATCGCTTCCCGTGCAGGTGCTGCGGCATCGGCGGGAGCCACGGTGTCAGCGGTCTCCGGTGGCCGCCACCACACCATGGCGCGCCCACCGCTATCCACCAGTTCTACATAGTCGATCGCGCTGGGAGCATCCACATCGATCCGATGCTGATGGTGGTCCGCCGCAGATACTTCACCGCCAAGGGGAACGTCGTCCACGCTGTACCAGAGCCGCACGGCATCGCCGGTATTCGCCCAGGTGCGGCGGGCATACAGCGCCTCCCACACGGCGTCACGACCTCGACCAGCAGCCCAAACCCCGGTTACGCCGTGGCCGTAACTGCCGGGGTGGGCGCTGTGATGATCGGTGTTACCGAGCACGCCAAAGCGGTGGCCCTGCGCCAGTCCTTCCCACATCGTGCCGCGATGCTGCAGGGGGCCCATGGAGTGTAAGAACGGATGATCGGTGCGGTCCGCTTCGGCCAGGCCGTGCATGGAGGTGATCTCTACCACCGGCGAGAGGTCTTCGGTGAAGCTCTGCCAGTTTCCACCGCGCGCCCCTACGCGATAGCCGATGTGGTGCGGAAACGTGAGCGCTCCCGGGAGCGTTCTGCCCTGGGAGGCTATCTCCGTCGGCGGAATCGAATCCCTCAGTACCCGCTGCAACTCTATCGGCGTGTCGGCGGTGAGCAGGGGTAGCTCGTGGTGATAGCCCACCACCGTATAGTCTCCGTGTTCGTTGGAATGGATCTCATAGCCGGGGAACACGGCCAGACCCCGCGCGTGCTCAAACGCGGCGATCTCTTCTTGGTACCTGCTCCACCCGTTCACCAGCTTGGCAAACCCTTTTTCATGGAAATCCACGATATGAGCGACCCGCTCATCGTCTACCGGCATATCGGGCCACGCCGCGTGGCCGGTGACCGAGACGAAGTCCAACCGCAGCGCCGCGTTCTCCAGGGCATCCCGCAGCGTGCCGTGGGCGTAGCTGATCCCGCAGTGGTTGTGAATGTCGCCAAACAGGGCCCGAAACTGGCTCATATCCGCCATCAGTACACCTCCGAGATACGTACTGTGCTGCCGCCGGAGAGCGCCGAACGTCGGGTTGCCTCCACCAGGCGCAGCGATTCTACCCCGTCACGTACCGTGGCCGGCGGGTGCGGGCGGTCCACCATGGCGGCGATGTCGCGAACCAATTGCAGATCCGCACCGAAGTGAGAACTCTCCAGAGCTTGGTCCGGCTCAAACACCTCCCGATTGGCGCCGTACTGGTTGGTCAGTGTTACCCGCCCAGTAGAACGCTCCAGGAAAACCTTACCCGATGAGCCCACCAACTCCAGCGTTTCCTGATCGTCTGCGGGAGTGCCAAAGATGCTCCAGAAGAGCGTTGCCTTCACTCCCGAGTCAAAGGTGACGGTAGAAATCATGTGGTCCCACATCTCATTTTCCGGGTCAAATACGCAGGCATCGATCACGTCCTCCTCGGAATCGGGTTGGTTCCACGAGTCCTGCTTCCACCTATCGCCGCTCACCGTCTGAAAATCCTTATCGAGGCGGTGCACCAATCCGATCTCCTTCACGGTATTGCTGGGTAGAGCCCGAAAGGGACAGTCCCGATCGCAATCGCGACACCGTTTGGGTGCGGTGGGGTCCGGAGCGAACACCGATGAGCGCCCGCCGGTAGCCTGCACCGCCACGGGCGAACTGCCGGCAAACCAGCGGAACACGTCAAAGTGGTGGGAGCATTTATCGTTGAAC
>JBMCMH010000225.1:0-3170 GCA_048614515.1 Alkalispirochaeta sp.
AGTTGGTTGCAGAACACCTCCGGCTTAGTATCGGAGAACTGGAACATCTGCGTGCCAATACCACCGCCCGCTTAATTGCAGGGATACCGTACATTGCTGGGTGTCGGGACGCCGACCGAGTATCGACGCAACACGTGGCCACATATCTCCTGGCGCAGAGCGCCTCAGCGATTTTTGACCACCGCGAGGAGGATGATCGCGACGTGTTTGCCCGGCTCGAGCGCATTTCTCACTTTCCCGATGGAGACAAACACCTCATCAGGCGCGGTATGAGCCTTCTGGCGCTGATAATGATCGCTGGGTACGAGCGTGACGTGCAGACAGATCGGTCCAAATCGGTGTATAATCCGATTGGGTCTGGATCATGGAATGCGGAGGAGCTGCGAGCCCGCCTGGTGCGGCAGGTACGCTCCGTCCCATCTCCGGAGATGGACTACATCATCGATCTCGAGCACGCATTACGTGGCGACTGGTAGAGACGGACCGATACAACGATTTCTCTCGCTTGCTCTTTCGCAGAAGATCAATTATGCGTTTGCGTTTTTCTTTGCGATAAACGCCCTCCAGGATTTTCTGGACCACGGTGGGTTTGATAACGTCTTCCGATTGACCGCCGTGGCGATGGCCGTGGTGTTTCTCATCCTCGCTCGTTACGACAACGTCGTTATTCGCTATTTCCAGGTCTTCTTGCTGCTGATCCTCTCGCTGCTGCTCATCTATGTGAACGATAACCCCTCGGAGCTGTCCGGCTTTATTCTTCTTTCAATCTCGCTGGCGGCTGCCTACAAAATGACGCTCTTCGGGCGCCGCACGCAGCGGACCCTGGCGATTATCGTGGTATTCACGCTGGCGTTTACCGTTGCGGCCGGCGCCATGCATGGCTTCTCAACCATCCGGCTGGTCAACATCACAAACTTTGTTCTTGTATACTTGGCGCTCCTCTACTTTATTTTTGAGGAGGAAACGCTCACGCTCCGGCGGCAGCGGGATATCCTCACTCAGCGCGCGGAAGAGTTGGAGCCCTTTGCGGAGCTCGGGACAAACGTGACCGGCCTGGTGCACGACTTCAAGAACGATATCGCCCGGCTGTCGGCACTGGCCAGCGTGGAGCGACTCTCCGACAACACAGAGACGGCGGCCAAACTTGATCGCTATGCAGACCGACTCAATGAACGGGTCGAATCGATTCTGTACGTGGCTACCGGTGCCGACCACACTGCGATCGAATCGATCTCACTGACAGAGATGCTCCAACGAGTCACCTATTACTTTGTTGAAGTCAACCGGGGGCTGAAGCACGCGGTGAATCTCCAACTCCACACTCCCACCGATGTTACCGTGTCCACTCGGCGCAACGCGCTCCTGGTGGTGATGGAAAACGTCATCAGAAACTGCATCGAGGCCACCGAAGGCTACGCTGATCGGACGATCGAAATCGAGCTGACGCCTACCGATTCGGGTGCTCAGATCACGATCGACCACTATGGGCGGCTCCTTCCGTGGCAGGAGCCAACGGGACATGCCGTGGACGTGCGTAAAAGCCAGTTCTTTCGCCGCGGAAAATCCCGCCGCCCGGGAGGGACTGGGCTGGGCATGATCAACGTGATCCGTGCCTTGGAGGTCCTCGGAGCGCACATGACGATGGAAAACCGCACCTCCGGCGTACGCTCGGTGATATACCTTCCCCATGACGGGAGTGGCGCCGATACAACGCCGGCCACACATGCACCTCATTCAGCAACCGAAACGGTAGCGGGGCCCGCGAAGACATAATCCGCTCTCCTGATACAGTCCGCCGCTTGGCCCATGACCTGTGGTATGCTCACGGGTGGCTATGCTGCAGACCACCCGCGCACGAATAATCATACCCGGTATTCTCGTCGTTCTGCTTGGGGGCTGGGGGGTGTTCAGTCTCCTGGAGACTCGTGAGAGCGCTCATCGGGCAACCCTGACCTACTGGACGCACACCGATGCCAATCGGACCGCCCTCGAAGCACGGCTCATTGAACAGTTTCAGCGGGACACTCCGGGAATCGAACTCAATAGAGTGACCCACGGGTCTCAAGAGATCTCGGAGCTCATATTGACGGCGTTTGCCGCGGGCCGCGGGCCGGATATCTTCAATCTGCAGATTGAAAACGCCCATGCCTATATCACCAGCGGTCAGGTGGTGCCGATCGATCCGCAGACGCTTGGGTTTGACTCCATCCGAGAGATAGAAGAACGATACGTCCCCGGGGTACTCGACCCGGTCACCCACAACGGCAAACTCTACGGACTGCCGCTGGAGCTCACCAACTGGGCGATCTATTTAAACCGATCCGTCTTCCGGGAGGCGGGCCTCGACCCTGATCAGGATTATCCTCGCACGTGGCGCGAGATGATGGATGTGAGTGAAACGATCGCCCAGCACGACGGCGAGACGCTCACCCGGCGGGGATTTGATTTCCGCTATTCAGATTATCTGATCGGTATCGTTCCTATGGTGAGACAGCTGGGAGGACGGCTCGTAAGTGAGGACGGAACGCGAGCGATCGTGGGAGAATCGGCGTGGATCGAGTTTTTGCACTTCTTTCAGGAATGGGGTCCCGCGGGGCGCAATCTGGGCTCCCCGGCATATGACCATGCCCGATCACTCTTCAACCAGGACACCGGCGCGGTGGCGATGGCTCACACCGGGCTCTATCAGCAGGGCCGCATAAAATCTGAAAACCCGGCGTTCTATGACAGCGGCGAATGGATGGTGATTCCCGTTCCAGTATTTGAAGATGCGGTCAACGACGTGAGTTCGAGCTATTACGGCCATTACCTGATGGTGAGTGTCGATACACCGCCCGAACTGCGGCGCCCCGCGTGGGAGTTTATCTGGTTCCTTCTGCACCATGCGGAAGAGTATTTGCGGGAAGTCAATATCGTGCAGCCCACGCGCGCGCTCATGGAGAGCGACCTCTATCGTAGTATTCCCTACTCCCAGGTGTTTTCCCGGGAGATGGAGCGCGCCGAGGTCGTGTACTACGACGAGCACAGTTCGCAATTGCAAGATCTGGTGCAGGAAGCGGTAGAGTCAGTGATGTTTGGTGAGTCCTCCCCGGAAAAGGCATATATTCGCCTTCGATCGTTCGCGCAAGCGCTGCTTGACGAATCGTGACGAGGGCGGCGCCCCGGCCGGT
>JBMCMH010000226.1:0-3129 GCA_048614515.1 Alkalispirochaeta sp.
TCGCGCTTGCGATTCTCTATCTTGGCGTGCTGTTTTCCAACCCGACCATGGCGGCACCGATGCTGAACGCCAACCCGACGGGTGCGCCGCCGCTGATTCCCGTCCTGTTCATTACGATCGCCTGCGGCGCCATTTCCGGCTGGCACGGAATGGTATCGTCCGGAACATCGTCGAAGCAGCTGAACAAAGAGACGGATGCGCGATTTGTCGGATATGCGGGCGCAGTGGGAGAAGGGGTACTGGCGCTTGGGGCCATTCTCGCAACCGGTGCGGGTCTTGCGGCTACGCAGGCCGACTGGGGCGCGATTTACACCGACTGGGGTGCTGCATCCGGTGGTGCTGCCGGCAACTTTGTCTCGGGCTTTGCCGCACTCGCCGGCGGAATCGGGATTCCAGCGGAGCTGGCCTCCGTACTCGGTGCCGTTGTCGTCATCATGTTTGCTGCGACAACGATGGACTCAGGTGTCCGGGTACAGCGCTACGTCCTGAGCGAGATCGGGCAGATCGCGAAGATCAAGTTTCTTCAAAAGGGTGCGCCGGCAACCACCGTCGCAGTCCTGGCATGTCTCGTTCTTGCGTTCGGCGCGCAGCCTCCGGGTGTCGAGATCGGTGGCGGTGGACTGGTTATCTGGCCGCTGTTCGGCACGACCAACCAGCTACTGGCCGCACTTTCGCTGCTCTGCGTGACGCTGTTTCTCAAGAGACTCGGACGAAACTTTCTTCCGGCGCTCATTCCGATGGTGTTTCTGCTCGTCGTAACTATCGCTGCGATGTCCATCAGTATCTTGCAGTGGCTGGGCATCACCTCGGACACTCCGAACTATCTCCTCGGTATTATGGGAGTACTGATACTCTTCAGTGCTCTGTGGATGCTGGTGGAAGCTATCATTGCGTTTGGGAAGATCAAGCCCCAGGGTGGGAGTGCTACCGACACTGCGGGGAGTATCCCGGTAGAACCGTAGGTGTTCGTTCCATCGTTCCGGGTTCCGGCGTAGAGCCGGCCGGAACGGTGAACGGTGGGTGATTTCGTCCCGATGGTTAGGAGTAGCCGAACATGAAACGATCGAAGCGCAGGGCTCAGCTTAAGCGGTACTGGAAGCAGTTCAACGAAATCTACGATGGTGTGTTCTTTGCTCCTTATCGAAGTCAGATCGTCCGGGAAACACAGGATAAGGAAGCGGTCTTTTTGATGCTCAGTTTTCCTGATCTCCTGGGGATTCCAAATCCCGTGAACTACTACACCCTCGAGCTTCTGCCGCACATGTACGAGCAGTTCCATGAATGGCATAAACGACAAGGCATGGATCATTCGCCCTTAAACGGGATCAGATGTTGTTAAGACGCGGACAAACGCGAAGCACGGGAACCACTGCTCAGTGGCTCGACCGACGAGTACTGTTTTTCGGCGGGAAGGGTGGTGTCGGAAAGACCACCACGGCGACAGCCTTCTCGCTCCTCTCGGCTGCTCAGGGGAGTAAAACTCTACTTGTCTCTACCGATCCCGCGCATTCGTCGGCCGATATTCTGGAACGAAAAATGCCGGGCGGTATTCAGCGAGTTAGGACGAATCTCTGGGCGCTCGAGCTTGATTCGGAACAGGAAGCGGATACATACATTCAGAGCGTGAGTCACACGATCCGGAGCCAGGTCAAGCCCACACTGCGACCGGAAATTGACCGACAGATACGCATGGCCCGTGTGTCGCCGGGTGCGCAAGAGGCGGCACTGTTTGACCGAATCGCCGATCTTATCGAGCGTTCCGAGGGTGAGTACGATCGGATCGTCTTCGATACCGCGCCTACGGGACATACGATTCACTTGTTGGCGTTGCCGGAAATGATGGAAGCGTGGATCGACGGTCTCATTTCGCGCCGTAAACAGGTGAATGAGATGTCGGCGTTATGGAAGAACATGACCGTTGGCAAAGGGGCCGAGACGAGCGACGACCCGGTGGAGCGGGTATTGCAGGAGAGAAAGCGAAAGTTTGCCCGGATGAGGCGGGTATTGCTTGACGAGCAACAGACCGCGTTCATTTTTGTTCTCAATCCGGAACGACTCCCAATTCTCGAGACCGAGAAGGCGATTCACATGCTCACCGAACACAAGGTTCCCGTCGGAGGCATCGTGGTAAATAGAGTTCTGCCGGAGGACATCCCTGATCATGCCTTCTTCCAGGCACGGAAGCGCCAGGAAGCCGAGTATCTGGAGGACATTGGGCGGAGGTTCTCCCGAATGGCGATGCTCAGGTTGCCGCTCTTGGATCGTGACGTGGTAGGTGAGTCTGCGCTCGAGCAGATCGTCGGGCATTTGCGCAACGCACTTGAGTAAATCTCCGGCACTGCAGGTATTGTTGTGAGCAACGGAGGAATACTATGAAGGCAATGGTCTGTAACGAATGGGGAGATCCCCACGTATTTTCGCCTGCGGAGATAAAAATGCCCGAACCGGGACCCGGGCAGGTGCGAATCAAGGTAGCTGCAACCAGCGTCAATCCCGTGGATACGAAGATACGCGCCGGTCACATTAAGGCGGCTCCGGCTTTTCCGGCGGTCCTTCATGGCGACGTGTCTGGTGTGGTGCATGCGGTTGGTCCGGGGGTTACCCGGTTTGCTGTGGGGGATCGCGTTCACGGCTGTGCCGGCGGATTCAAAGGTCTTTCCGGCGCCCTCGCTGAATATATGATAGCCGACGCGCGCGCGCTTGCCCGAATGCCCGACGGCATGAGTATGCGCGAGGCTGCTGCGATGCCCCTCGTATCGATCACTGCGTGGCTCGCACTCGTCGACCGGGCTCGCGTGAAGCCCACCGATCATGTGCTCATCCATGCGGGAGCGGGAGGGGTGGGGCACGTGGCCGTTGGCATCGCGCGGGCCTTAGGTGCCCGCGTAGCGGCCACCGTCTCGAGTGAAGAAAAAGCGGAGGTGGCCCGCAGCATGGGTGCCGACGATATCATCTACTACCGCGACGAAGGGGTGTCCGAATATGTTGACCGTCTGACCGGCGGCACCGGCTTTGACGTTGTGTTTGACACCGTTGGTGGTGCAAACATCGAGAAGAGCCTGGCCGCAACCCGAATCGGCGGCCACATGCTCGGTATCGCCATGCGGACCACCGCAAACATTGCCGCGA
>JBMCMH010000227.1:0-3096 GCA_048614515.1 Alkalispirochaeta sp.
CGCTGGGCGATTCCCGGGTTATCCCGTATACCGGTTCTCGGACGGATGTTTTTCAACCAGACGCCGATCGTCTACTTCGGATTTATCATGATTCCCCTGTTCACCTGGTTTCTCAATCGCACCAAGGTGGGCTTGCACGTGCGCGCCGCCGGCGAGCATCCGTTGGCGCTGGAGACGATCGGGGTGTCGGTGTACAAGATGCGCTATCTCGGCGTGCTGGTGAGCGGCCTCGTCGGTGGTATGGCCGGGGCGTACCTCTCGATCGAGGGTAACGTGAGCTTCACCGAGGGTATGACGGGAGGCCGTGGCTTTATCGCCATGGCGGCGATGATTTCCGGTGGCTGGCATCCGGTGGGAGCATTTATCGCGGCGCTGTTCTTTGGTCTCGCCGACGCGTTGCAGGTGCGCTTTCAGGTATTCCGGGTGCTCAATGTACCGGAGGAGGTCTTTATCGTACTGCCGTATGTGCTCACGGTTGTTGCGGTAGCCGGCCTGGTGCGACGCAGTCGACCTCCCAAGGCGGTGGGTACCGATTTCATGATCGAACGCACTGAAGATTAACCGGCGCCACGGCACCGTGGGGTTCCACTCACCCCCCGACTAATTGTGTGTTACCGATGGGGCGTGTATAATTCATTCCCGATCGATAGAAACTAAATCCCAAAAGGAGGGATCGTTATGAAACGGACAGTACAGGTAATGCTCCTGCTCATGGTAGCAGCGGCGATGGTGTTTGCCGGTGGGCAAGCTGAAGAAGGCGAAGCGCAAGGCGACGAGCCTATGGTAGCCGCCATGGCAACCGACGTTGGTGGTCTCGGGGACAAGAGCTTCAACGACGGCGCCTACGCCGGTCTACAGATGGGTGAAGACCTCGGCTTTGAGGCGCGGGTTGTCGAGTCCAACCAGCAGACCGACTACATTCCAAACCTCACCGGCTTGGCCGAAGATGGTGCGGAAGTCGTGTTTGCCGTGGGATTCCTCATGGAAGAGGCGGTGAAAGAGGCTGCTCGGATGAATCCCGACACCTATTTCGGTGGTATCGACATTGGTGGTGATCCGGATATTCCCAACCTTCAGGGGATCCTCTATAAGGAAGAGCAAAGTGGATTCCTCGCCGGTGTCGTTGCCGGTCACATGACTGCCGAGTACTCCGACGCCTCCGACAAGTTGAATTCCGACCCCATCGTTGGAGTGGTACTCGGTATGTTCGTGCCCCCCGTTGAGCGCTTTGAGGTCGGTTTTATTCAGGGTGTGAATTATGCCAACCCCGACGTGGAGGTTCTTTCCGTCACCGCCGGTGACTTTACCGACCAGGCTCGCGGTCGTGAGGCGGCTCTGGCGATGATCGAGCAGGGTGCCGACATCGTGTTCCATGCCGCCGGTCTCACCGGATTGGGTGTGATCGAGGCCGCTCGTGATAGTGACGTGCTGGCGATCGGTGTTGATGTTGATCAGAACGATGTTGCTCCTGACACCGTTCTCACCAGCGCTGTCAAAAAGATTCCCGAATCGGTGTATGTCGTGCTGGAGAGCATCGTCAACGATAACTTCGAGGGCGGAACGCAGACCTATGGTCTCGCGGAAGACGCCACCGGTATCGCGCCGTTCCACGGATTTGATGACATGGTGCCGCAAGAGGTAAAAGACGCCGTGGATCAAGCGCGAGAGGATATCCTCTCCGGAGAGATCGAGATCGCGCAGACTCGCGGTGAAATCGAGGATCTCTTGGACTAATCCTCTCAGGTATGCGGTTGTTCAGGGCTTCAGGTGTGACCACCCTGAACTCCGATACTCACATGATCGGCTCGGCGGTATTCCGCGGGGCCGATCTTTTTTTTGTAAGGAGCAGATGAATGGATCAACGGATGGAGGCGGTGCGGACCGCTGCCCAGGTTATCTCCGGCACGACCTCGGTACAGCCCACGGTAGGGCTCATCCTCGGAAGTGGCTTGGGTGTTCTTGGTGACCAGATTTCCGGGGCCGATACGATCGACTACGCGGAGATCCCGGGGTTTCCGGTGAGCACCGTGGAGGGCCACGCCGGTCGGCTCGTCTTTGGTGAGCTTGGCGGCAAGCGGGTGGTGATCATGCAGGGACGGTTCCACTACTACGAAGGCTATTCTATGGAACAGGTGGTGTTTCCGGTGCGGGTCATGCAGCAACTCGGTGTGGAGACGATGGTGGTGACCAACGCCGCCGGCGCCGTCAACGCGGGATTTCTCCCGGGCGACCTGATGCTCATCACCGATCATATCAAGCTGTTTACCGACAGCCCCCTGCGCGGCCCCAACATCGACGAGCTCGGTCCGCGCTTTAATGATATGAGTACTGCCTACACGCCGGAGCTGCGGCGGCTGGCAAAACGCATTGCCGCAGAGCGGGGCATCGATGTGCGGGAGGGCGTCTACGCCCACATGCCGGGCCCCAGTTTCGAGACCCCCGCCGAGATCCGCATGCTGCGTACCCTCGGCGCCGACGCGGTGGGCATGTCCACCGTTCCGGAGGTGATTACCGCCGCTCACGCCGGCTTGCGCGTGCTGGGTATCAGCGCGATCAGCAACATGGCCGCCGGTATTCTCGATCAGCCCCTCAATCACGAGGAGGTCATGGAGACCGGCCGCATGGTCCGCGACAAGTTCGTAGCGTTGGTGAAATCGGTAGTGGAGGCGATGTGATGGATATGAAGAGTGTGAACATCGTGGATATGCCCGCCAACATCATTCGTGACGCCTCGCTCGCCGGGGAGGGAAACCGCAAGATCGAGTGGGTTCGGCGGAACATGCCGATCCTGCGGGGCCTGGAAGAACGGTTTGGCCGGGAGCGGCCCTTTGAAGGGCTTCGGGCGGCGGTGAGCGTGCACCTGGAGGCTAAAACTGCCTACCTGGCGCTGGTACTTGCCGCCGGCGGCGCCCAGGTGAGCGTCACCGGGAGTAATCCGCTCTCCACCAAGGACGATGTGGTGGCGGCCCTCGCCGACCGGGGCTTGCACGTCTACGCCTGGCGCGGTGCCACCCGGGAGGAGTTTGAGCACCACCAGCTCACCGCGCTCCAGGTGACCCCCCACGTGGTGATCGACGACGGCGGAGACCTGGTACA
>JBMCMH010000228.1:0-3084 GCA_048614515.1 Alkalispirochaeta sp.
TATTGTAAATCCGATTCCCGCATAGAAACGCCTGATTCCCGGATTGTGATCCCGTTTCCGGTCTTCCCGGATTATCATACCGGATACAACAGAACGGGCACCGAGGCGAACCCCGGTGCCCGGATACCAAACGCGAATGATCCTCAACGGGTGAGAACAGCTTGTACGTGCTCGCCCTCAATGGTTGGTGAGTCGCCGTGATATGCCTTCATCATCGCGGCGGTGGCGATCGTGCCGATGGAACGCAGCACGCCAACGGATGCCTGATGGATGAGGCTCAAAGCGGATTGAGTGAATATGCCGGTGTGGCCACCACAGGCGGTGATGCGGTTTTCGATGTAAGAGATCGTTTCCTCCTTGGGAAGCCCGTCGGTGGCAACGGAAACGGTAATCGAATTGGCCAACGGTTCGAGGGCGGAAAGACCGAACTTCTGTAGCAAGGTTTCCTGGCCGCACAGGAGAATGGTCATCGCGTTGAGGGAGTCGATCTCGTAGTTGGCCAGCAGTCTGAGCTCTTTGAGTACATCGTTGGAAAGCAAGTGCGCCTCATCAAGCACGAGCACCGTATGAATCCGGCTCTGCTTGTGGAGGGTGAGTACCCGCTCATGAATTGCGCGATAGAGCGTTGCTCGGCGCCCGGTTGTCTCCAGTCCGATGGCGGCGGCGATGTGCGCATAGAACTCCTGTACGCCAACGGAGGTGTGGGACAGATAGATCGCTTTGTGCAGGCCGGTATGAAGTTCGGCGAGGAGAAGACGGATCAAACAACTCTTGCCGGTTCCCGATTTTCCGGTGAGCACCCCGATGCCGCGGGTGTCGATGAGCAGCTTCAGTCCGGCAAGAGACGATTGCGTGGAGGGAAGCGTGAGCAGACGGTCGGTGGCCACTTCCTTGGTGAAGGGATAGGCCGAAAGATTGAAGTGTCTGAGCATCTCTTGATTCATCGCGCGCCTCCGGTCTGGAAGCGTGCCGCCTGGAGCGATGCGGCAACGTGGGGAAGCTCAGTTCCCGCATTCTGTTCCAGGTGATCCCGATTGGGATGCGAGCGGGAGACGTTCGTATTGGCGTAGGTATCCACCGGCCGCGCGGTACCGTGCTCGGTGCCGTCACAGGATACATACAGGGGAGCGTTGGGGACACGCGGATCAAAACGGAGCTTCACCGTGCGTCGGTTGAGGATCGACGGAACTTCATACAGAACGCCGTTAACGGTGATCGTACTGTCCTTGTGTACCTTTCGGGTGATCTCGTGGAAGAAGACGTCATCAAGATCAACGGTGGGATCGATCGTAATGATGTGCTGTGCCTTGGCGATCCACGCCTCCAGCGGCGTATCTCCGTCGAGCCCGCGGTGGGGACTGCGGTGGTACTCACTCTCCAACCAGGTATGGAAGCGGGCATTGAGATCCTCGATGCTCTTGATCGATCCTTCATCCAGCGGGCGGAGGAACATCTCTCGCACGGTGCGAAAGAAGCGCTCTATCTTCCCACGCCCCTGTGGACGTCCCGGTTTCGAGTGAATTAATAGCACCTGTACGGTATCGAGGATTCGTTGCGTCTGGTTTGAGACGAAAGTCGAGCCGTTATCGACATATACTCGGCCGATCCGGCCGTGGGTGGTGAGGATATGCTTGAGCCCCTGTTCAAATACCAGTGAGCGCTCGGTCGTACTGAACGAGGAGTACACGATCCGGCGGGTCGCATCGTCGATGAACGCCAACAGGATCGCTTTCCGGTCTTTTCCGGATCGCATCGGCACCATTGGGCCGTGCATGCAGTCAGCCTGTACGCACTCAAGGGGATAGAAGAAGGCAAACTTCCGGGTTTCTTCACGTGCCTTTGCAATGAGCCGTTGTTCCCGTGCCAGTCCCGCCGATTGTACCAGCCGGGACAGTGATGAAGATGAGATCACCGTCCGTATCGTCCCTTCGTCGTAGAGGATGCGGTACACCGCCCGTGCGGTGAGCTCGGGGTGATTGGTAAGATACTCCAAGAATGCGTCCCGCTCCGATTCCGGCAGCACGCGACTGGATCCCTTGTCGGCGCGGACTTTGGGCAACAATCCCGCTTTGCCGTAACGACGATACAGGGCGAGCCATTTCTTGATGCACCCCTCGGTGATCGTCGTCTTGCTGGAGAAGGGAATCTCATAGGTGCGGTTCGCTTTCTCTCGGATCGCGGCGATCAACTCGCCATGGTTCAGATACGGGTTTGCCAGTTCAGCCACGACGCTGTGGCGAAACTCGGCGATGAGCTGCCGCCGCTGCTCTTCCGATACGTGATGTTTCATTCCGTGCATTCCTCCTGGGTGGTAATGGGATTACCCGGAGTGTAGAAGCGCAGGAGCGACGGCGGCAGAGGTACTATCATGTGAAACTCGGATGCCCGAGTTACGAGTTCGCCGCCCGGCTCCAACAGCGAGGGAGCAGAACACCGCACCAAATCCGAGGGCGATGCTCCGGGCGTTCAAGACGATGATTGGCCGGTTGTGCCCACCAGTGGCTTCCTTCAGCCAGCGATACGCCTCACCAACCTGAGGAACGAGATGAGTAAACAACGCCTTCGCCCGATGGATCCCGGTATGGATCAGTTTCTCAATTCGCCGCAGGTACTCTTCGCTCACGCCGCGCTCAATCAGCAGGCTGCCGGCAACGCGCCGGGAATAACCCGCACTGCGACCGGCGATAAACCCTTCCGCCTCAACGGTTCCCAGTGAAGTCCCGGGAAGTGAGAACGACGGCATCAGCGCGTGGGTTCTGCGGCATGATCGACACCGCAGTCGAAGGATTGGCAGCCGGGTGAAGAACAAGTACTTCTCATATACGCCATGGCGCACGAACGTTCCGCAATCGCCGCGACACGGACAGCGGTATGTATCAATCCGGTCCCGCCACGTTCGTTCCACCACGCTGAGGCTATAGTCTTCTTCAGAAATGTCGATTATGATTATCGTAGTTGGTGGGGGAGACCGGGTCAGGCGCCAACCTAACTAAGCCCGGTTTCCCTTATCCTTTCTTTCCCGTCTTACCTACGATAATTCGGCTGTTTCTCTTTTTCCCTTATCTTTTTTCGCGGGCCTCTACA
>JBMCMH010000229.1:0-3080 GCA_048614515.1 Alkalispirochaeta sp.
ATTCCTGCCTATACGTTGTCTTAGGAGGGCGTTATCCCCACGGTTGTGGACAGTTTTGAAGGAATGAGAACGTGCTTCTCGACCTGGCCCAGCGCCGGCCGTTTAGATCACCGTTTACACCACTTGATGGGAGGTAACCCCTCCGCGCCCGGGCCCGGGTGGTGATGATGAGCATTACTGGGCAGCGGTACCGAACCCGGCGAGGAACACTCGCTCCGGCAGCCCCTCCCGGTGTACCGGCCACAGAACGGCGGGACGCGGTCGTCGCGCGCCGGCAACCTCCAGGGCCCGTGCGGAGGAGACGATCCCTCGCCACCGCGGGGGAAACGCCGATGCGCCGTACACCGCCCCCAGGAGGGCTCCCGCGATCGCCGCGTTGGTGTCGGTATCGCCGCCCCTGCGGACGGTATCGACGATGCCCTCAAACGGGTCGGCAGCGGTGCGAAGCTGGTAGAGCGCGTTCTGCCAGGCGATCCGGACCCACCCCTGTTGCCGGAGGTACTCTTCCGGTGGCGCCGACGCCGCAGCCTCGGTCCAGTCGCGTACCTCCGGGAGCACCCCGTCGCCTCCAGCGTGACGCAGCACCGTCTCGAAGAGTTCCGCCGGTTGTACACCGTCGAGGATCGCCAGGGTTCGACCGGCTTCACCTGGTACTTGGACCCTATCGACGGGACCAAATCGTTTGTAGCGGGGGTTCCCCGGTTCACCGTGCTTGTGGGCGTAAGCGACCGCGAGGCCGAGCGGGGACGTGTTGAAGAGAACGCAGGAGCGCCGGTCATAGGTGTGATACGTAATCCCATCACGGACGAAACGGTCAGTGCCCTCGTAGGCCACGGGGCGCGCTACAACGGCCGGGTGACCCACATGAGACCTGCGGTGAAACTGCGGGATGCAACGGTACTCAGGTGCGACCCGGCGGATCTATACGCCCGAAAACGGAACTACGCGGAAACGGTGTTTTCGTCTGCGGGTATGGTCAGAACCTGGACCGACGCGTACGCGTACCTTCTGCTGGCGAGTGGACGGGCGGACCTCGCCCTCGATCCCATTATGTCACCGTGGGATATTGCGCCCATCGGGCCGATTATTACCGAAGCCGGCGGTGTCTTTGAGCGGGTCGACGGTGGAGAAGAATGGCTCGCCGACAACTGCATAGCAGCGCGCCGGGAACTCCTCGAGGAAGTCCGCAACCAGGTAGCCGATTAACGCCTGATTATCGGGAGCTCCCGGGGGAGCGCTCGCTACCAGAACACGATAAGCATGGTGACCGTCAAGGTCACAACCACTCCCGCGTGAACCCGAAAGTCCTGGTACCAGCGGACCGGAGCATCCGGCGTTCTATCCCTTCGGCTATAGGTGAGATCAGCAATCTCTTTGTCCGATGGTGCTGTGCCCATGACGCGACTGGTAATGAACAGAAGGCCGCACGATACGAGGAACAGGATACCCGCTACGTAGACAAAATGTATGCGAATGACTTCGGTCTGCACAAGCACGAAAGCTATCGCAGCTATAACGTGCCCGGTGATAAGCGTCGTGAGGGCCGCGGTGCCGTGCGCGCGGTCCCAGAAGAAGCCTACGAGGAAGATTGCCACCACCGGAGTGACGATGTAGGCGAACATCTCCTGAATGTACGAAAACAGGCCCGGGAACGCCTGAATTGCCGGTGCCCAGACCGCGGCGATCCCCATAAACACCAGGGTTACAAGGGTACCGACTCGTCGGCTTTCCTGCGGTTCGAGCTTTCTCCCTTTGGCGGGTTCGAGGAAATCCAGCGTAAGAAGCGTTGACGCGGAGTTGAGCGCGGAGTCAACGCTCGAGAGAATGGCAGATAGAATCGCGGCGAGAACGATTCCGGTGAATCCTCTGGGGAGAAACTCCTGTATGAGCGTCGGAAACACGTTGTCCGCATTCTCCAGATCGGGTAATAGCTCAACCGCAAACGCTCCTGGAAGCATCATAATAAACAGAGGGGACAGCTTCAGAAAGCCGGCAAGCATCGCCCCCCAGCGAGCGTGCTGGATACTCTTGGCCCCCAGCACGCGTTGCACAATATATTGGTTCATGATCCAGTAGTAGAATCCAAGAATAGGGACACCTATGATCAGGCCCGGCCACGGAAGCACCTCGTTGTCCAGCGACCGAACAATGGACAGGTGACCGTCCGGTAGAGCTTCCGTTGCAGCAGTCCAGGAAAAATCAAACTGCCCAAAGGTGACCACCGCGATCGAGGCCGTTCCAATAATCAGGATTATCGACTGAATAAGGTCTGTGTACACGACGGCCGCGAGTCCACCTCCGGCGGTGTACAGTCCCGCAAACAGCGCAAGAAAGACGATAAAGACCGTGAGGTTCAGATCCGGTATAAACGCCTGCGCCACGAGTGCTCCTGCGTACAGCCCGGCCGCGGTGTCAACGATTACCGCGAGAAATATGGTAATAAGCGAAAAATACTTGCGGGTGCGAACGTCATATCGTCTTTCCAGAAACTCCGGGATCGTGACGATTTTTGATCTCAGGAAGAATGGGAAGAACGTAAACGCCCCGAAAACTAGGAGCAGCCCCGCCATCCATTCGTAGGCGGACGGCGCAAGACCGACACGGTAGGCGTCTCCGGTGAGTCCCACGAGCGTAGAACTCGAAATATTGGACGCGAAAAGCGATAGCCCTACCGCCACCCAGCCGAGCGAGCGACCGGCGAGAAACAGCTCGTCTCCGGTTTTTGTTCGGCGCGACACTACCAACCCGATCGCCACGATTACGACGAAATACAGGCCTACAATAACAAGATCCAACGTACTCATGTTTATTTCAAGTGAGCCCATACATTACAATTTTGTAATTTCTGCGCCCAACGGCCAGTCCTCCCCCGCGAGCGAAGGGGGCACCGGCAAGCACGTAACGCATCTACCTCGCCCCGCCTGCACCCTGCCGTACCGGCTTACCCGTCACTTCGTCCGTCGGATTCCAGCGCGAGTACACCCAAAGTTCTATAGCGCACTCTCCGTAGTATGGCTAAGAATGAGTTAACACAAGAATGGTTTCAAATAATAGAAAAAGTGAGGTTTGTGATGAAGACA
>JBMCMH010000230.1:0-3075 GCA_048614515.1 Alkalispirochaeta sp.
ACCGCCACTCGCTCCGGGGAGCGGATCCAGCACGTTCTCCCGCACCCAGCGGTTGAGAATGCCCGTTCCGTTGAGCACCTGCAGCACGCCGTAACGCGCCAGGTCTTTGCGGTGATTTACATGGAGAAAGGTGTTGACCCGGCTCTTCTCGTCCCACACCGGCGAGTCCACCACGCCGTAAATCACGCCGGAGGTGCCGGCGGTGGCGGCGATCTCCCCCGGATGCAACACGTTCAAGGACAGCGCGTTATTGGGTTGGTCTCCGGCGCGGTAGGCCACCGGCGTCCCGGCGGGGATTCCCAGCTCTCCGGCCACCGCCGTGTCCACGCGGCCGTGGTCGCCGAAGCTCTCCTTCGCCTCAGCCAGCATCTGTTGGTCGAACCCAAAATGGTCCACCAGAAAACCGGCAGGTTCGTCCTGTTGGAAATCCCAGAGGATTCCCTCGGACAGACCGCTCATGGTGGTCATTACCTCGCCGGTGAGGCGGTAGCCCACGTAGTCCCCGGGGAGCATGATCTTCCAGATCTTGCCGTACACCTCCGGCTCGTTGGCCTTCACCCAGGCCAGCTTGGCGGCGGTAAAGTTTCCCGGCGAGTTGAGCAGGCGCGGCAGCACCTTGGAGGCCCCGCCCAGCGCCTCAAACGCCGCCTCCCCGTAGGACACCGCCCGGCTATCACACCAGATGATGGAGGGCCGCAGCGAGTTCCCGTCGCGGTCGATCGCCACCAGGCCGTGCATCTGGTAGGAGATTCCGATGGAGGCAACCGATGTTAGATCGAACTCACGGCTGAGCTTCTGCGTCGCCTCAACCACGTAGCGCCACCACATCGCGGGGTCCTGTTCCGCCCAATCCGCCCGGGGTGCGTTGATCGGCATCTCCGTGTCGGGGGCGGAGGCGGAGCCCACGCGCTTCCCCGAGTCGACATCCACGAGACTCGCCTTAATCGACGAACTTCCAACATCCAAACCCAGAGCGTAGCGCGCCATGGTGAGCTCCTTTCAGCAGTGCCGGACCGGGTCGCCCGCCGCCGGACTATTCGTCCGACGGAGGCACCGCCCCGGCCACCGCGTGTGTTTATGCGTTTGTGATCATCTCCGCCAGGCGCTCGGCGGTAAATCCGAGGTGCGTGGCGACATCGTTACCGGGTCCGCTCTCACCGAAGCGATCGATGGAGAGGATGCGCTCCCGCGGTGCCAGGAACTCCCAGCCCTGCCGGATTCCGGCCTCGGCAACCACTACCGGAACTCCGGCGGGGATCACCTTCTCTTGTTCGGCTCGGTCCTGCGCCTCGAAGAGCTCGCGACTGGGCATCGACACGACGCGCGCCTTGCGCCCGCTCGCCTTGACCGCTTCCTGCGCCAGCGATACTTCACTGCCGGTGGCAACCACCACAACCTCCGGAGAACTCACGTCGTCCACGACGTAGGCGCCGCGGCGCATGGATGCTTTCCAGTCGGTGTCCGCCTTTTTCAGCGTGGGCAGGCCCTGTCGCGTAAGCGCCATCACCGTGGGGCCGTCGTGCTCGAGCGCCATGAGCCACGCCTCGTTGGTCTCTTCCCCATCGGCGGGGCGCAGCACCCGGAGTCCGGGAATCGCCCGCAACACCGCCAGGTGTTCAATCGGCTGGTGGGTGGGACCATCCTCGCCGAGATAGACCGAGTCGTGGGTCATGATGTAAATCACCGGCACCTGCATCAGTGAGGAGAGGCGCAACGCCGGTCGCAGGTAGTCGGTGAATACCAGGAAGGTGGCGACAAAGGGACGGAGCCCCCCGTGCAGCGCCATACCGTTTCCGATCGCCGCCATTCCGAGTTCGCGCACGCCGAAGTGGAGCGTCCGACCACCGGGATTGTCCGGTCCGAAGTCTCCATACTCGGGGATCGCCGTGTTATTGGAGGGCTGCAGATCCGCGGAGCCCCCCACCACGTTGGGCAGCATCTTGGCGATCGCCTGGAGCGCGCCGCCACTGGCCTTTCGCGTGGCTACTTTCTCCCCCACTTCATAGGTGGGAAAGCCGATATCTTTTAGGACCTCACGATAGCCGTTGTTCACCGCCTCGTTCCACTGCGCCAGGAGGCCGGGATTATCCGCCGCCCACTGGTCGAACATCGCCTGCCACTTGGCGCGGCGCTCGCGCAGCTCCTTGCGGTACTTTGCGAAAAACTCGGTGGCGCCGGGAGCGATGTAGAACATCTCCTTCGGGTCGACGCCGAGTTCCTTTTTGGTGAGTTCCACTTCCTCGTCGCCCAGCGCAGCGCCATGAACGCCGTGAGTGCCCGCTTTGTTCGGCGACCCCCGGCCAATGGTGGAGCTCAGTACGATCAGCGTGGGATGGCTGGAGTCCTTTTTTGCGGTATCAACCTGCGCGCGGATTCCGTCGACGTCGTAGGCGTCCGCCTCCAGCACCTGCCAGCCGTAGGCCCGATACCGCGCCTGCACATCTTCAGTAAACGCCAGCTCGGTAGAACCTTCGATGGAGATCTTGTTGTGATCGTAAAAGGCGATGAGTTTTCCCAGACCCAGATGGCCCGCAAGGGAACTGACCTCGGAGGTGATTCCCTCCATGAGACATCCGTCGCCCACGATCGCATAGGTGTAGTGATCCACGATTCGGTGATCCGACGTATTAAACCGCGCCGCGGTCATCCGCTCGGCGATCGCCAGGCCCACCGCGTTGGCCAGCCCCTGACCGAGCGGACCGGTGGTGGTCTCCACGCCGGGAGTCATACCGTATTCCGGGTGCCCCGGGGTCTTGCTTCCCACCTGGCGAAACTTTTTGAGCTCCTCCAGCGGCAGATCATATCCGGAGAGATGAAACAGACTGTAGAGAAACATCGATCCGTGACCGGCGGACAGGACAAAGCGGTCGCGATCGGGCCAACTGGGATCGGCGGGGTCATGTTTGAGAATTTCTCCGTATAGCAGCGCTCCGAGTTCCGCCATACCCATGGGCATGCCGGGGTGTCCGGAGTTCGCCGCCTGTACGGCGTCGATTGTAAGGGTGCGCACTGACAGTGCGACGGCTTCAAGAGCCTTGTTATCCATGTGAAACGTTCCTCCCGTCTCTGATTATG
>JBMCMH010000231.1:0-3073 GCA_048614515.1 Alkalispirochaeta sp.
ATCGATGGCGGCCCGGTAACTGCGGGTGACCGCCGCGGTGTAGAGGGAGCTCTTCATGCGCCCCTCGATCTTTGCGGCGTCCACCCCCGCCGACATAAGCTCCGCCACATGATCAAAGAGCATCAGGTCCCGGGAGGAGAGTATCGTGGTGAAGCGGCCGTCCGTTTCTACGGGGATGTACTCCCCGGGCCGTTGCTCTTCCTCCAGGCGATAGTGCTCCACCGAGTACTTCCAGCGGCAGGACTGAGCGCAGTCTCCCCGGTTGGCGCTCCGTCCCGCCATAACATCAGACATAACGCATCGGCCGGAGTAGGCCATGCACATCGCGCCGTGGACAAACACTTCCAGCTCAAGTCCCGGCACCGCGTCCTTGATCGCCTTCACCTCATCGAGGGAGAGTTCCCGCGCCGGGACGATCCTGCTAAACCCCAGGCGGTGGTAGAGTTTGGCAGCAGCGGCGTTGGTGCAGTTGGCTTGGGTAGAGAGGTGAAGCTCCACCTCGGGTAAGGCGGTGGTGACGGGATCTATCAGCCCGATGTCGGCCAGGATCACCGCATCGATCGGCAGTTCGTGGAGAACCTCCAGCGCCTCCGGCAACCGGTCGAGATCCTGCTGGTGGGCAAAGAGATTCAGCGCCGCGTACAGACGACGTCCCGGCGGTTTGATTTCCCGAATGCGGGCGGCCATCTGCTTGGGATCGCCGCCCAGTGTGTCCGCATGAGCGCGCAGACTAAAGCCGGCAACGCCGATGTAGGCGGCGTCGGCGCCATAGCGGAAAGCGGTGGCGAGTTTCTCGAGATTTCCGGCGGGGGAGAGTAGTTCCATAACGAGTTGCGCGACAAATATAGCACGGGATGAGTAGCCCGTCTCGTTAACTCTCGCTACAATTGGCCACGATGATTTCTCACACGGCAGCACCGCTTGATGCAGAGAAGATTCTCACGGCGTGCTCATCGCTCCTACAGAACCCCACGCCGGAGACGATCTCTCGTGTTCTCGGACAGGTAGGTACCGCGACAGATGTAGACCGAGTGTACATATTTGAGATTACCGGCGACGAGACGGTCTACGCGTCCCAGCGGTACGAGTGGAGCTCGGAGGGAGTGGATCCGCAGATTGATAATCCCGAGCTCCAGATGATTCCACTGCGCGCGTCAGGGTACGGGCGGTGGCTCGATGAGCTGGAGCGGTCTCGTCCCGTGGTCGGAGCGATCGCCGAGTTTCCGGAAGAAGAACGCCCGACCCTGGAATCCCAAGGCATTCTCAGCCTCCTGATTCTTCCGATTTATGTCGGGGGGCGGTTGTGGGGATTTGTAGGATTTGATGATTGCACTCAGGGACGGAGGTGGACGAACGCGGACGTGGATGCGCTTATCGCTCTCACCGTGGCGCTGGGGCGAGCGTTGGCAGAAGACTCAGCCGCGGACGACTCCGTCGGCACCACCATCGAAGGGTATCTTCACATAGTGGGGCGGCTGCTCCAGGTGCACGGCGTCCTGTTTGAAGAGATCGCTGCAACACAGCTCAAGCAACGAGCTCACGTTCGCCTCCGCGTCGTAAGCCAATCCTACCAGTTTGTGTCGCGGGCGGTGAACGGCGGTCTGGACGAGAAGGTGGACCTTCAGACGTACTTACCGGCCCTGAGACCGCTCTTTGAAGACGTTGTCCGCGGTGAGGTGCAGGTCCCGGCACCGAGGATCGGGATGGAGGTTGAATCGCTCTCCCTGACGCTTGCCCATGCCTTGGACATCGCGATCGTGCTGGGAGAAGTGTTGGCGGTTACCGCCGAGCGTGCACTCCCCGGACTCTCAGAGGGATCATTGACGGTGTCGGTCCATCCGCGAGGTACCGCCGTGGAGGTGACGGTTACGGGACGCACCTCCAACGGTGTTCCGGTAGGCAGCGGGGGTATGCTCGATGGGCCGGCGGCGGCCCTCGTACGCGATGTGCGGCAGCGCTTTGACCTCACCGTTTCCCATGATGTAATAGATGGGCTGTTGGTGCGCCTAACGTTTCCCCGGGGGGAGTAAGGAATTCCCGGGGCTGCCCACGACCCGGCCTGCGCATTACGGGTGGTGCAACGCCGACACGAGCGCCTCAAATCCCGCCAAATTGCGTTCCCATTCGATCACATAGTGCGTGGTCAACTCAACGGTCACATTGCGATGGTCCATCCGGTAGAAGTAGTCGTCGGCCGATCCCGTGATGTCGTCTTCCTCCCCCGGCTCCGGGGGGTCGGGGCGTTCCACACGGTATCCACTGGCATCACCGTACGCCTCCGCCAGGCGCAGCGCCGGTTCCCATCTTTCCTCGGCCCCGCTGTACCACAAAAATGCCCCGGCGCTTTGATAGAACACGCTTGCCGCCGGTTCCACCTCACGAAAGTAATCTCGCACGGCGCGCGTCTCCGGTTCACTGAACGGTTCACTGCCGGCATCCACAATCGTGTTGCGCCACGTTGATTGGGGCTGCCAGTTTCCATCCCAGTTTCGATTGAGATCAACCCCGTTGGCGTTAAATCGGCCCGGGCGTGCATCCACGGCGCGAAAATCGAACTCCTCCAGGGGGGTGCCTCCGGTGACCGCGTGGAGCCCATCGGGATTCATGTTGTCTATGATATGCACCGTGACATCCTCAGGAAGCCGCTGCGGATCCTCCTGAAAATGCGCGGCAAAGCGGCGAGCCAGGGCGATCGAATTGGCCTCGTACCCCCCGTGAATACCACCAACGATAATCACATCCCGCTCGCCGTCGCCGATTACCTGTACTCGGATCGGGCGGTCCTCGACGGAACGTCCAATTATCCGGTCCTCAGCGCCGGTGAACGCCGGCGGCAGCAAGATCATGACGGCACCAAGAAACAGCACCACTGGTAACACACCTCGTTGCATGCCCCAAATATAGTAACGGCCGCTCCTCTTGACGATGTCCAATCAGGGACCACACGTTTCTATATGGGAGGTCAAACAATGGAATTGATAGGCGATTTCCTGGTGTTCTTTTTGGTATACGGCAGTCTGCACTACCTCTTTACCGAGAGGAAGCGACCCGGCCCGGCCGGTATTCCCCGCCC
>JBMCMH010000232.1:0-3063 GCA_048614515.1 Alkalispirochaeta sp.
TGCGTATCGGCCGCTGTTCGGCGCGCTTCTACGGGGGAAATGATCCCGTCCCGGAAGAGTTCAATCTGCGCTCCCTTCGGGCCGAGTACCGAGGGCGGTCGGTGAAACGCCGGCCTTAATTGACAACCACGGGCGTTCGGCTCATCATCCAGTGCTATGACAGAAGATGATACGAAGCCGCTTTCCGATGTCTCAGCCGGTGTCCCGGTGGTGGTGGCGCGACTGGACGGAGGCGAGGGCTTTCGCAGTAAAGTGATATCGATGGGCCTCGTTCCTGGGCGAACGGTAACGGTCCGTTCCTCCGGCGCGCGCGGGCCGTTGGTGGTTCAAATTGACGGGAGTCGGGTTGGTTTAGGGCGTGATGTGGCGCAACGAATCATGGTGAAATGAGGACATAAAAAAAGGTCATCCGCCGGGGATGACCTTTTTTATAGCGCAGAATGCGCGGAGTCCGTGTCGCTCACGGAGTGATCGGATATCTCAGGAGGTGACGTCCTTGAGTTGGAGCCCTTCTTTCCGCAGATAGGGCATCAGACCGATCTTGCTGATCGTTCGCAGCGCGCGGGTGCTCATCTTAATGCGCACAAACCGTTTAAGCTCAGGGACATACAGGCGCTTTACCTGAATATTCGGTCGCTGCCAGCGCTTGCTCTTGTTGTGAGCGTGCGACACATTGTTGCCGGAAAGCGGCTTCTTGCCGGAAATTGCACAACGTCGGCTCATAGTGACGCTCCTTTTAGACTTTTCCCGACTCTTTGAAGAGCACGTGTTTTCGGACAAACGGATCATATTTCATGAACTCCATCTTATTGGGAGTGTTCCGCTTGTTCTTCTGGGTGTAATAGCAATATCCGCTTTCCGTCGATTTCAGACGGACGCGTACCAAATTACCTTTCTTCGGCTTCGCCACTGTTACTCTCCTATCGTTCGTTCGGGGACGCTACTACTATCACACAACCGATGAGGGGGTCAAGCTAGCGCGCTCCTGCATGTGCCGAACCGCTGCGTCCCACTTGTAGGTGTTGCCTCGGGGGTCCACGGTGGTAACGCGGTAGAGGCTGTTATAACAATAAAACTCCAGGTGTTCATTGTTCTGAACGTTCATACCCTCGATTTCAGCGACGGGAAACTCCCAGCGGTCTCCGTCCTCCGGCAGAAACACAATCGTTTCCGGAAAAAACTGAAGTCGCCCGGTGCCGATGCGCTGCAACGGCAGGGCCTTATAGCCCTCTTGTACCACAACCGCCGGCTCTTCGAGAATCGGTTCGGGAGTGCCGCCGGCGGCAAGCACCTGGTCAAGCCGAGCACGAAATTCTTGCAATTGCCATATGTTCCAGTCACGGATCGTCTCGAAGCGGAGAGGGCCGGTGCGCGCCTCGAACAAGCCGTAGGGAGTAAAATGTACCGAGTAGCCGCAGGAGGTACAGGTGAGTCGCCGGCGGTGGGAGTGGAGCGTACCTATCTTACCGCAGGAGGGACACACGAAGAGCGCCCGTTCCAGATACTCCGCCTGTCGTGCACCACGAAACCGGACCTTCGCCCGCCGTTGGTATTCAAAGGCGTCAAAGGCGAGGGCGGCACGAATCGTCGTGCGGACTTCTTCCACCGTGGCTTCCTTGAGATCACGTTCCGTAAAGAGCCGACTGAAAAAGATCCGAACCTCTCCTCGGCGCACGCGCCGCCCCCATCGGGGCCAAGAGAAATACGCTCCACGAATTTGCGCCACGTATACCGGAATTTTGAGTGACTTCACCAACTTATCGGTGGCTTTTACGACCGGGAGCTGCGAGCCATCCCAGGAGCTCTGCCCCTCGGGAAAGATCCCGATGATTCCGTGCTCCCGCTTTACCGCAACGATCCGCTTCACGGTATCCAGATCAGCCACAACTTTTGTCTTTGGTATCACGCCCACCAAGCCCAGCACAAACGAGAGAAACCGTGATCGAATCTGGGAGTCGGAAATCACGTACTGCACGGGGCGTCGGATGAAGATCGCTACAATAAATGGATCGATCACTGAACTGTGATTGCCCAGTAACACCAGAGGACCGGTATCGCGATTGATGACGTCCACGTTCTCAGGTTTCACGTTGAACAGGTTCTTCAGTACGAGACGGGCGAGAAACCTCAAAATCCGCACTGCGGGACGATTCGGGCGGCTCTGTCGTCGTTCCCGTCGCCGATCCCGGCGCTTGCGACGTTTTTGCTGTCGTGTGGTATTCACCGGAAGCTTCCTTGTACGCTGAAGATTCGATGGTTCCCCGGTCCCCATATTGCCCGGGGAACCGCTATTATAGGCTCATGTTGCCCAAAACGGAATACCCGCCCCGGCTTGTACTGGCCGTTGCGCTTGGGGGAGTCTTTCTCGGAACGCTTCTGTTCGCGTTTGCTCCCGATATATCGATCGCTCCTATCGATATGGGGAGCGTTTTCTATCTGGTGTTTGTGATGCTGCATCCCGCATGGGCTCTCACACTCCTGATGGGTGGACCATATCGCCCGGTTGATTGGGAGCAGCTCCGCCGCGCTGCGGAAGGGCTCTTCTTCTTTGGATTATTCCTCTTTTTGTTTGCCTATATCTTTGCCAGCAACGCCAACATGGATTATGTGCAGCGATTCATCGCCGGCGGCGGTAACTTGCAGCTCGCGCCCGATACCGCTACGGAGCGCCTCATCGCAGCCGGGCGATATCTCCCGTTGCTCGTACTGGACCTGATCCTGTGGGGCTCCGCGCTGGTATGGAGCCACCGCCACCACGTAGATACCTCCGCCTGGAGGGCTCCTGCACTTACGCTCCTCTCGGTGGCGCTTTCGGTGGGGGCCAATCCGTCCTTTGTGGACGTCCACGGGTTTTCCTGGTTGGGGTGGATCGGGATGGTTCCGCTGTTTGTGATGCTGCGCGGAGAGACGGCCCAGGGACGTCCCCGACGGGCGATAGGATACGGCGTGTTATATGGGGTGTTGTTCACGTTGTTGGGCAACTACTGGCTGGGCACGTTTAACCTCATCAGTCTGCAGGCGGTGGGGGTGATATTCCTATCCTTTTACGTGATCTACATGCCC
>JBMCMH010000233.1:0-3032 GCA_048614515.1 Alkalispirochaeta sp.
ACCACCCCGATGACCAGGGCGCCGATGGCGCTCCAGAAGGTGAGCCGGATAGTGGTGAGCACGCCGAGGATCAGGGCTCCCGGCACTAGGCGCCCACTTGCCGCGTCGCGGCGAAACAGATAGCGCGGAATAATGGACCAGTTCCAGTTGTAGACGAGATCCGTCTGAATGCGGCGAATGAGAATCACCCCACCGACGACGATGCCCGCAAGGAGCACCGCGTCGAGCAGAGTAAACGTTCGCTTACTGGAGCCGGGGATCATTATTCTACCTGATCCGCCCAGTCCCGCGTGCCGAACCAATACTGCTTCCGTTCCGCCAGCCAGCCTTCCGCCTCAACGACCCGAATCCAGTTATTGAAGTAGTTGAGCGTATCCACGTCACCTTTTCGCAGTGCAAATCCGATCGGTTCCTGTGTAAAGGTATCCTCCAACGGTAGATAGAGGGTGTCCGGATTATCGACTACCAGGTATGCCGGGAGCGGAGCGCTTGCTACGATCGCGTCGGCGCTCCCGTTGAGCACTTCTTGAACCGCCTGCGTTTCCTGCTCAAAGAGCCTGATTTCCGCATTGGGAAGGTACCGCTCCGCCGCCGAGGCTGCCGTGGTTCCGAGGCGCGCGGCGATCACCGTGTCGGAGGTATTGAACTCCTCGAGATCGGTGCGTCCCGGTACGTTCTCCGCGTTGGCCGCGATCGCGATTCCACTATAGTCGTAGGGAATCGTGAAGTTGACCTGCAGATTGCGGTCGGGCTTAATGCTCATTCCCCCGATAATCACGTCAAACCGTCCGGTCAGAAGCGCAGGGATAATCCCGGACCACTGCGTGGGTACAAATTCAACATCGACGCCCATGTCCTCGGCAAGCCGGGTGGCGACGTCGATCTCAAACCCGATCAACTCATCTTCGTTGCTCTGCATCGCCCACGGAACAAACGTGGACATGCCTACGCGGATCGTCCCGCGCTCAACGATTTCGTTGAGCTGACTGGATGTCTGTTGCGCCTGCTCTGCATCGCCCGACCCCTCCGCTGCGCCGTCGTCTGAGCCCCCACCGGCGCAGCCGGTGAAGACCAAACCCACCGCAAGCACCACCATCAAAAGACCGTATCGCGTCTTTCGCATATTTCCTCCTCCTTGTATGTATCCCGCCATACCGGCGGTTAAAGCACCTTACTCAGAAAATCGCGAGCTCTCTCTTCAGTGGCTGATTCAAAGAACTCGGCCGCCGCCGCCGTTTCCACTACCCGCCCTTCGTCCATAAAAACCACCCGGTCCGCCACCTCTCGGGCAAAACCCATTTCATGGGTGACAACCGCCATCGTCATGCCTTCGTTTGCCAGTTCGCGCATCACCGCCAGCACCTCGCCGATCATCTCCGGGTCCAGCGCGCTGGTGGCCTCATCAAACAGCATCACCCGTGGGTTCATCGCTAACGCCCGGGCAATCGCCACTCGTTGCTGCTGGCCGCCGGAGAGCTGGCCGGGATAGGCATCAAACTTGTCCGCGATTCCTACCTTCTTGAGAAGCTCCATCGTCACCTCGTTCGCCTCGGCGTCGGTCCGGCCGCGAACCCGTTTTTGGGCCAGTCCCACGTTGCCGCGCACGGTCATGTGAGGAAACAGGTTGAAGCTCTGAAACACCATTCCTACTTCGCGACGAATCTCATCGCGGTGGACCTTCTTCTTGTCCAGAGGAATGCCGTCCACCACTACCCGGCCGCCGTCCACATCCTCCAATCCGTTGATGCAGCGGAGGAGGGTGCTTTTGCCGCTACCGGAGGGGCCGATGATACACACCACCTCGGATCGGTGAATCTGGAGCGATACGTCCTGCACCGCTTGGATTCCGCCGGGAAACGTCTTCGAGACGTGATCGAGTTGTACAATTACCTCACCTAACGTTTTCACTACGGTACCCTCAGAATCGTTTCTAAGCCCGATGCCAACAAACTCAATGCGATATTGATGACCAGATAAATTGCCGCCACGGTGAACCAGATCTCGAACGTGAGAAACGTATTGGAAACGGTGGCCGACCCGTTCATCGTCAGATCGGATATGGCTATGGTACTCACCAAGGCGGAATCCTTGATGAGGGACACCGCCTGCGAAGTGAGCGGCGGTACTATCTTTCTGAGCGCCTGCGGAAGTACCACGAAGCGGTACGTATCCGGGGGGCTGAGCCCCAAGGTGTAGCACGACTCCCATTGACTCCGGGGAATCGAGAGAATCGCCCCACGGATGATCTCCGACGCGTAGGCCCCCTCAAACAGACTGAGCGCCAACACCGCGGACCAGAACGGTGCTAATCCGGCGATTGGGGCGAATACGAAGTAGATAACGAATAACTGAATAAGCAGGGGGGTGTTGCGAACCGCTTCCAGGTACACCTGGGCGATCGCGTTGGCCGTAAACGAGCGCGACAGTCTGAATAATGCAGTGATAAGTCCGAATCCTGCCGCAAGAATCAGACTTATACCGGAGATCTGCAGCGTGACCCCTAAGCCCTGCAAAAGCGGTCCCGCGGCGATCCCATCGTCGGTGACGTGGAGCAAATAGCGAGGAACGCGAAACCACGCCCAGTCATACCGAAGCCCCCGCAGCCCAATCACCACCACAACGACCGCTATCCCCGACAGGGCCAGAAACTGTGCCGTTTCTATAAGGCCCGTCTTGTGCTCAGCGAGAAAGCGGTACATACGTTTTGCCGTGGGCCGGAGCAGCAGCTTCATATGTCGAGTGAATGTACTGAGCGAGTTCCCAGGGGTAAAGCCAATTTTGCGGAGATGTCCACTTTCTTGAGATGCACTCCTGCCGCGATCCGCGATCCGCGAAGCCGGTGACGGCAGTTTGGGGTGTTGTTAGGTAAGGCGCCGGCGAACCAGCTCAACGCGGAGTGGGGACGCTCCGGTCCTCCTGGTACACGATGCTCGTTTCGGTTTACCCGATTGCCGACAGCACCGCCCAAGGAACGACGTTGAAAAAGATAATGAGCACCTTGTAGGCGCCGAGTACCGCGTAGGTGACAACCA
>JBMCMH010000234.1:0-3011 GCA_048614515.1 Alkalispirochaeta sp.
CCGTACCCGACATGCAAGACGCACCCGTCCTGGACGTTGCTCCGCCTTCCGATGGTGATTGAGTTAATATCTCCCCGGAGGACGGAGTTGTACCAGATACTGACGTCATCTGCCAGGGTGATATCGCCGAGTACCACGGCTCCCGGTGCGATAAACACATTGGTGCCGATGCGCGGCGTCACGTCGGTGTATGGACCTACAATTCCGAATGAGTGCCAGGTGTCGTGTTGGTGTGCGGACTGTTCCTTCATACCGGTAGTGTAGTGGCGGTGCCGGGTTTTCTGCTACCGTAGTCCTACGCTTATGAGACTACAATACGAACGCGAACTGATTGTTGAGCATGGAAAGAAACTCCTCACCGCCGGGCTCACTAAGGGTACCGGGGGCAATCTGAGCCTGTACGTTCCCGAGGAGGGAGTGTGCGCGATTTCGCCGTCGGGCGTGCACTACGATGAAATGCGTCCGGAGGATGTGGTACTGATTGATCCTCTGGGGACGGTGGTGGAGGGCACCCGGAATCCGTCCAGTGAGTATGCGATGCACACGATCTTCTACCGTCATCGGGATGATGTGCGGTCGGTGGTGCATACCCACTCTCCATTCGCCACCACGCTCTCGGTGCTCAACTGGGAAATGCCGCCGCACCATTACATCGTGGCTTTGGCGGGGGCGAGTGTGCGTACGGCGCCGTACCGCACGTTTGGTACGGAGGAGCTGGCGCACGTGGCGCTGGAGTATATGCAGGACCGAAAAGCGGTCTTTCTGCAGAACCATGGTGTGCTTACCGTGGGAGGCTCGCTGGAGGAGGCGTTTTATATCGCCGAGGAGCTCGAGTTCACCGCGGAGGTGTATTGGCGCGCGCGGGCGGTTGGGGAGCCGACGATTCTGCCAGATGATGAGGTTGCCCGGCTGACGCAGAAGTTTAAGGGGTATGCGCCGTTGGAAGATCGGCGGACGGGGGTATAGGGGGGCTGTATATAGAAGCCTGTTGCAGATTATCTGTAACGTCTTTCGCGGCAACGACATGCCACAGAAATCCCGGTTTTCAGCGAGATCTTCCCGTCCCACAATGACTTAGTAGGCGCGGCGCAACATGATTGTGGATACGTCCCATATCATCACCCCTCGAAGCGCGATTTCAGTGCTGCAAAGGGATCGTCCGGCACCTCCATCCCCGCGGAGGGGTCGGTTCCGGTCTTGTGCAGCAGCTCCGGCGGAATTTCCTCGAGAAACGGGGAGGGCGAGGACTCTACAATCTCTGCCTGCACGTGCCGGCGGCGGCAACTGGTCATGTAGAGGCGTTCCCGGGCGCGGGTGATCGCCACGTAAAACAGTCGCCGCTCTTCCTCCACGTTGCCGTCGTTCTCTTCTACGCTGCGCTGGTGCGGAAGAATGCCGTCCTCAACCCCCGCCAGAAACACGATGTCGTACTCGAGTCCCTTGGCGGAATGAATCGTCATGAGGTGCACCTTCCCGGCGTTTTCTTCCTCCGATAACTCATCCTTTACCTGCAGGCTGATCCGGTTCAGGTAGCCCTGCAGAGTCGGATCGATCACGTCCGGGTTGGTCTCATACCGGTCGATGGAACGGATAAAGAAGCCGATGTTCTTCCACTTGGCCTTGGCGGCACGCTCCGACTTCTGAAACTCTTGTACCAGGTAGCCCCAGTAGTCCAGTTCCGTCACCAGCCGCTCGGTAGTGGCGGCGATGTGCTTGCTGTTTCCAAACAGCTCCTGAAACTGCTCGATGAGCTCCATGTATTCCTGCAAGCTCCCCACGGCCGCCTTGCCGATGCCGTGCTCCTCCGACGGAATCTCGCCGTGTATCACGAGGCTGATCGCGGAGTAGAGGGAGATTTTGCGCTCATCGGCGATCGCGTGCAGCTGCTCCACCGTGCGCCGCCCCACGCCGCGGCGGGGGGTGTTAATCGTGCGCAAGAGATTCACGTCGTCGTCGGGATTGAGCACCACCCGCATATACCCGGCAACATCCTTAATCTCCTTACGCTGGAAGAAACTCTGTCCCCCGGACATGCGGTAGGGAATATCCGCCTCCAGCAGCGCCTCTTCTATAAGCCGCGCCTGTGCGTTGGTTCGAATCAGAATCCCGAAGGAGTCGTACCGCAGGCTGTCCTGGTAGGCGAGAATCTTGATCTTCTCGGAGATGAACGCCGCCTCCTCCTCGTCGGAGTCGGGAAAAGACAGTTCTACCAGGTTGCCGGTATCGAGCTGCGTCCACAGTTCCTTGATTTTGCGATTGGTGTTGTTGGCGATCACCGCGTTGGCGGCGGAGAGAATCTGGCCGGTGGAACGGTAGTTTCGCTCGAGCTTGATCTCTTTCACCCCAGGAAAATCCAGCTCGAAGGACTCAAGGTTGGAGTAGTCGGCCCCGCGCCAGCTATAAATCGACTGATCGTCGTCACCCACGACACACACGTTCTTCCACTCGTGGCCGAGCTGGTACAGCACCTTGTACTGAATCGTGCTGGTGTCCTGAAATTCATCCACCATGATATAGCGAAACTGGTCGGCGTAGTGGCCGCGCACCTTGGGATGCTCCCGCAGGAGCTGGAGCGGCTTTACGATGAGGTCGTCAAAATCGACGGCGTTGAAGGTAACCAGGTGTTCCTGGTAGCTGCGATACAGATCCTGAAACGTAGAGATACCCCGGGACCCACCGCCGGAACCGTCGGCGGCACCCAGATCTGAGGCCATATCGTACCAACGTTCATCGTTCCACGTGAGCCGTTCCGTCTTGATCCCGGAGAAGAGCTGCAGCACATTGAAGATCTCCAGGTCTTCCGGGTTGATACGCAGTTCCCGGGCCGCCTCTTTGAGGAGGGCGATCTGGTCGCCGGTGTCATAGACGGTGAAGTTGGGCCGATACCCCAACAGGCGCCCGTATCGTCGCAGCATCGCCAACCCAAAGGCGTGGAAGGTGCTGATCGTGAGGTCCTTGGCGGCGGCTTTTGGGGTGAGCTCGGTGCCGGGAATGTAGCGCGGGCCCCGGGA
>JBMCMH010000235.1:0-3000 GCA_048614515.1 Alkalispirochaeta sp.
CTCCCGCCGATGCCCCTCCCGCCGCGGCGGTCGCCCCGCGATTCTTCACATACGACTCGACGTCTCCCTTGGTGAGGCGCCCGTCTTTACCGCTCGGCGTGATCGCCGCCGCCACAGTGGCCGCCGATAGCCCATTCTCCTCCAACACCCGCCGCACCGCGGGGGATAGGGGCTGCTGTTCATCGTCCCCAGCGGGTGCACCGTCTGCGGAGGCGCCACCGCGCTGGGGGGCGGCCGCTTTCTCCGGGGCGCTGCCGCCCGCGTCCGAGGTGCTCCCCGCCGCTGCGGCGCCGTCCGAGGACCCGGCGGCACCGTCCGAGGACCCGGCAGCACCGTCCGAGGATTCGGCAGCACCGTCACCCGATGCCGTGGGTGATCCTTCGGTATCGATCTCCGCCACCGTGGTACCGACTTCCACTTCCTCATCCGCCTGCACGGAGATGTGAATCGTGCCGCTGGCGGGCGCCGGTACGGGCAACGTGGCCTTGTCGGTCTCAAGCTCGAAGATTTCGTCGCCTTCGGTTACGTAGTCGCCGTCGCTGACGTTCCACACGGCGAGGATGCCGCTGGTAACGGACTCACCAACTTGAGGTACTTCTACTGCCTGTTTCATTTCAACGTGACTCCTTCTGTACTGCGTTCCTCGCGGGCCGGGTCCAACGCGGCGGACAAGAGCTGATCCAGCTCCATCTTGTGTTCACGGAACGATCCGGTCGCCGGGGAGGGGTTAGGATCTCTTCCTACATACTCTATGTTCTCCACTCCCATGATCTTGGCCAGGCGGTTTTGAACAAAGCGCCATCCCCCACGATTGCGCGACTCCTCCTGGACCCACACCACTCGCCGGGCCGAACGGTAGGGTTCAACAACACCGCGAATCTGCTCCTCAGGCCACGGGTAGAGTTGTTCGAGTCGAACGATAGCCACATTCTCAAACCCGAGCTCCCGGCGACGCGCCTCTAGATCAAAGTACACCTTTCCGGAGCAGAACATAAGGGAGTGCAGCGTGTCCGGTCGACGCGGGTCATCCAGCACGGGACGGAATGAGCCACTGGTCATATCGGAAAGCGCCGACTGCGCGTCCTTGTGACGCAGCAGACTCTTAGGGGACATCACGATAAGTGGCTTGCGAAACGGCTGATGCATCTGGCGACGCAGCAAATGGAAGAACTGCGCCGGGAGCGTCGGGTTGACGATCTGCATATTGTCATCGGCACAGAGCTGCAGAAATCGTTCCAAGTGAGCACTGGAGTGCTCCGGGCCCTGCCCCTCATAGCCGTGGGGAAGCAGCATGACCAGCCCGGAGTTGCGAAACCACTTGCTCTCACTGGAGGATATAAACTGGTCGATGATCACTTGAGCGCCGTTGACGAAATCTCCGAATTGCGCCTCCCAGATAACCAGTACCCGGGGTTGCGCCAAGGAGTACCCGTAGTCAAACCCGAGAACCGCAAACTCCGACAGGGGACTGTCGTAGACGCTGAAGGTGCCCTGGCTAGACGCCACATGTTTCAGCGGTGTGTAGTAGTGCGGGGTTTCTCGCGCCACGTCCCACCACTCCGCATGGCGGTGACTAAACGTTCCGCGGCCGGAATCCTCACCGCTGAGCCGAATCGGGTATCCCTCCGCCAGAAGCGTTCCAAAGGCGAGCGCTTCCGCAAAGCCCCAGTCCACGCCTTCCCCGGATTCCAACATCTTCCGGCGTTCTTTAACCAGACGCTGCAACTTGGGATGCAGGTTGAAGCCGTCCGGTACGGTAGTCAGCACCTCGGCGATGCGCCGGAGTTCCTCTTCCTGAACTCCCGTTTCTACCGGGTCAAAACTGAACGGTCTGCGAAAGTCGCGCCATTCCCCGTTCTCAAAGGAATCGGCCATATTGAGTTTGTAATCGCCCTTTGCCATGTCGAGCTGCTCTTTGAGCACGTTCCGATAGCGTTGACGAAACTGTTCCTGGTCGGATTGTTTCCACACCCCGCTTTCGTCGAGAGTTTTCCCGTATCTCGCCGGCGCGCTGGGATGATCCTTGATCATTTTGTACATAATCGGATGCGTATAGGAGGGCTCATCGGCCTCATTGTGACCCAGGCGCCGATAGCAGAGAATATCAACCACAACGTCATACCCAAACTTCTGCCGCCACCGCATCGCCAGATCCATTGCGCGGGCGATCGCCTCGGGATCGTCCCCATTGGCGTGAAAGATCGGAATCTGAATCCCTTTGGCAAAATCGGTGGCGAAATAGGTGCTGCGACCATCGCGACTGGCGGTGGTAAAGCCGATCTGGTTGTTTACGATTACGTGTACCGTGCCGCCGGTGCGGTATCCCTTGAGCTGACTCAGATTGAACGTCTCCGCCACCACGCCCTGTCCGTTAAACGCGGCATCCCCGTGAATGAGCACGGGGACGACACGCTTGCGATTGACATCCCCCCGACGGCGTTGAATTCCCCGCGCCTTACCTTCCACCACGGGATCCACCGCCTCCAAGTGGCTCGGATTGGCCACCAGCGAAATATGGAGCGTCTTGCCCGTCTCTTTGTCGATATAATCGAAGCTGTGTCCTAAGTGGTACTTCACGTCCCCGGTACCGCCGAACTCGTGCGGCTGCTCCGCATCGATAAACTTGGCAAACGTCTCCACTGCGGGTTTGCGCATGGCGTTGGTAAAGACGTTGAGCCGGCCCCGATGGGCCATACCCACCACGATCTCCTTTACGTTGTGCTCCGCGGACGTGTAGATCAAATAGTGGAGCGCCGGGATGAGGCCTTCACCCCCTTCGAGGCTAAATCGCTTCTGTCCGATGAAGTTGGAGTGTACGAACTGCTCAAACTCTTCCGCCTTGATCAGGTCTTTCTGAAATCGAATCTTCTGTGAATCCGACCAGTCTCGGCGGTGCTGGGAGCGCTCCACCTTTTCCAGAATCCAGCGCCGCATGACGCGGTTCTTCACGTGAAGAAACTCGATTCCCAGGGTGGAAAGGTAGGTCTGCCGAGCCCGAGC
>JBMCMH010000236.1:0-2921 GCA_048614515.1 Alkalispirochaeta sp.
CATAACATAACTGGTTCGTGATAGGAGGGTCTCCATGCGTGGTGACGTCATAATTGTGGAAGCGCACCATCGGGCTGCTGCCGGTCGGATTGTGACGCATTTAGATGAGCGTGTCAGGTCAACCGACCGGCGCTACACCGTGACGGTGGCGGGCGAGTCGGGAAGCGGGAAGTCGGAAATGGGACAAGCGCTGAAGGAAGCGTTTGACGCGGAGGGGTTTCCCGCTCTCGTGCTGGGACAAGACGATTACTTTGTCCTCCCGCCGAAATCCAACGACGCGCGACGCCGAGAGGATATTTCCTGGGTCGGCCTCAAAGAAGTCAGACTGGACCTGCTGAATGAACACCTACAGGCGGCCAAGGACGGTACCCCATCCCTGGTCAAACCCGAGGTCATTTACGACGAGGACCGGGCGGTGGAAGAGGAGATTTCTCTGGATGGTATCGCCGTGGTGATCGCCGAGGGTACCTACACCACCACCCTGAGCGCCGCCGATACGCATGTCTTTATTGACCGCGACTATCACGCTACCCTGGAGGCGCGAAAACGGCGAAACCGAGAGAAGTTTGATCCGTTTATCGAAGAAGTCCTGGAGATCGAGCACCAGATTATTCGGACGCACAAATCGTTGGCGGAAATCGTGATCACCGCCGATTACGACGTGAGGCTATAATGAAAGCGGGGGAGCTGGGACGGACACAGGGAGAAATTTCCGAGCGGTGGCGGCGGTTTTCCGCCGAGGCGGTGGCCGACTTCGCCGCCGGCACCACCGGATTCTGCGCGAATTTGCTTCCCCCCCAGGCGATAGCGTTGTCCGATGAGCGCCTCCTCGAGATTCTGCGGGCACGCTACGGAGCCGCGGTGGATGTGGCGATCTCACGGGAGGCCACGGAGGTATCTCCTGCAAACAGTGGGGCTTTCGGCGAAGGTACCGGTGCGGGCCCTGTGGCGGACCTGCCCGGTTCCGGCGGCGCGCCGGCCAGTCCGCTCCGGGACCATCAGAACGCCTCCTGGCTCCAATCCAGCAATGTGGTGGGAGTGAACGTGCGCACCGTGGGGTCTTTTATCAACGTGGTGAAGTATGCGCTCACCCTCTCCGATGCCCACGACGCGATTCATCTCTTGCCGATCTGGGAACCGGGAGTGGTGGGGAGCCTCTACGGCATGAGTAGCTGGAAGATCAACGATGAATTCGTATCGGAGTCGTTGCAGACGTTGTTCCCCCATCTCGATACCGCCGATCGGCAGCTTCGCGCCACGGTAAACCTGTTACATCTCATGGGAAAGGCGGTGGGGATGGATGTTATCCCCCATACCGATCGATTCTCCGAAATCGTCTTGGCGCATCCTCAGCACTTTGAGTGGATTCGCCGGGAGGACGTGGCGATCGTGGATCATCGGGCGGACCTGCACGAGGAAGTTCAAGATCTGATCCTGGATTTTCTCGCTACCCACGGCAGTGCGGATCCCTCGCGCGCGATTCCCGCCGATAGGTCGGCCCTCTTCTCTCCGGAGTTTGACGAAGCGGAGCGGGATCTGATCCTCTTCGGCCGACCCGCGGAACGGGCAGAGCGCGACGCCCGTCGGGGGCGCTTGGCGCGTTCCATCTATACGATGGGATACGAACCGGCCCCCGCCACCATGGCGCCCCCATATCGGGGGCTCGAAGTGGACCGCGAAACGGCGCACGTCGATGGTGATGGTCACGTCTGGCGGGAGTATCGGATCACCCGTCCCGAGAGCATGTCCCGCGTCTTCGGGCCCCTCACGCGGTACAAGCTGTACGAACGGCGCAACGACAATCAAGACTGGGAGATCGACTTTTCGCGGCCCCGGCAGGAAACGTGGACCTACGTCCAGGAACGCTACCGCGAAATGCAGCACCGTTTCGGGTTCGACTTTATGCGGGGCGACATGTCGCACGTGCAGATGCGGCCCGAGGGCGTGCCGGCCCGCGCCGGCGCCTCCTACGATATCCTGGGATCGGTACAGGAGGCGATTGCCCGCCGATCGGAGGTCCCGTGGTTCGGCTATTTTGCCGAGACGTTTCTGGCGCCTCCCGATGTCATGGCCTACGGTGATGAGGTTGATCACCTGGAGGCCTCCGGCGCCGACGTGACGCTGGGAGATTTGCAGTCCGTTCCTCCCGAGAGCGCCGAGTTTCTCCAGCGCCTCCGCCGCTATCGGGACGTAGCGGATACCCGGGCGGTGAAACCCGCCCTTACCACGATGACTGCCGACAAGGACGATCCGCGGTTCGACGAGTTTTACCGGGCGGGAAACGAGGCGCGGTACTTTCTGGCGCTCTTTCTCACCGATATGCCGAGCTACACCGGCCTTAACTTCGAGTGTCGTGATCCGCACTACGCCCCGGCGCCCAATGAGCAGTACTCCAAACTGTACGTCTTTCACGAAACCGACGGTCCCAAGGCGGTGTCCGGTCCGTTTGAGTTCGGCCGCAACGGCTACCTCTTTTTTCGAATCAGTCGGATCCGCCGCTTTGCGGAGCAGGTGCTCCCGCACTGGCGCGGCGCCGAGGTGCGCTGGCTCCTCCCGCCGGACGCCACCGGAGGAACCTCCGTGGTAGCGTGGTGGATCGCGCCCGCCGATGGCGGGCCGCCGCCGGTCTGCGTGGTCAACACCGACGGGCACCTTCCGCGATCCAACGTTCACATTCCGCTTCCCCCGCACTCGCCCCATACCGACCTGCCCACCGCCGCGGCGGCAAGCCGGGGTAAGGCGCCAAACGGGGGTGACACGGTGATCGTGTTCTCTACCGATGAGCGACGCTCCCTGCGGCCCCTCGATACGGATCGTCCGTGGTCTGAGGCGCACCCCCAGGATGAACCGGTGGAAGTGGGCGAACATCCCGTTGGGTGGCCGCGGCTGGTGATCCCATACCTGTACCCCGGGGAGGGAAT
>JBMCMH010000237.1:0-2911 GCA_048614515.1 Alkalispirochaeta sp.
TGCGGTGGGTTGCCTGGCGCATCATGTTGCCGATCGGTTCGATATCTTCCAGGGCGAAGAGCGCGATAATGATGCGGGTGTGCTCGTCGGTGAGATCGAAAAGTGAGGCGATCTCACTGACGATCTCCGGCAAGGAGGGACACGTTGGCGCGGTGCCGGGAGCGGTGGTGCTCGTGGCATCCAGGGTGTCTACCATGTAGTCCACGACGGTGGGATGGAGCACTTCGTGGTGCCGGGCGACACGGAAGCAGACCTGCTGGAGGCGCTGGGGGGACGGCGTGAACTCCGACGTGCCCGTCCCCGATGCGAGCTCCGAGACCGCGTCGGAGCGCAGGGCCAGCGATTCTCTTCGCTGGAGGATGTGTTCGATCAGGCCGGCGAGCTCCTCCGGCTTCGCGATGGAGAGGGCGAACTGGACAAGATCATCCGAGGGAGCGAGGTGCTCCGCGCAGATCCGAAAGAGGTAGCGATGGTACGCTTTCCACTGGGTGTCGACCGTTTCAAGGCCGGTCGAGAGCCTCCGATTGGTACGAGTGGGGTAGGGATAATGTTTCCGGTGCTTTGGCATGGTTCATACCGTACACGGGGGTATGTGACATAAAGTGTCGTTGTCCTCATGTCGACTCTCGTTTCAGAAGGGTTTTGGGGCGGTCATACCGGCCTGTGTTTTCACCGAGAAACGTTTGGCTTCAGCTTCTAAGCTAACGATCCGGGTAATGGCGATCGCAACGCCATCCTTCGCGCAAAATGGGGTGGGAATCTGATGCCGAACAGTCACTCGAATATCTTTGCCCCCGGAAAAAAAGCAAAGGTGATAGGATACAGAATTCAAGGTGAAGGTAGCCAAAGAGTGAGAACCGTCTCGCGGCGCGGAACGATAGAGGAGGACAACATAATGGACAAAGACAACTACATTGAACTTGATAAGACGATAAAAGAGGAAGAAGAACGCCTCCGATTTGTTCGTTTTTCTAACCGGGATGCCCTGGACCTCGGCAGTTTCTTGACCGAGAAGGTCTACAACCAAGAAATGGACTTAGCCATTTGTATTCGGAAGATGAATGGTGCCATACTGTTTCAGCACATGACAGAGGGCACTTGCCTGAATAACCAGAACTGGATGAACCGCAAATTCAACACGGTTGCACTGATGGAAAGAAGCTCCTATGGTGCATGGGCTGTATCCCAAATTTCAGGAGAGACCATAGCAGATCACGGCTTGTCCGAAACCGACTATAAACTGTGTGGTGGTGGGTTCCCTATTGCCCTCCAATCCGGAGAGATCGTTGCGGTCTTGACGGTATCAAACTTGCCCCATGAGAAAGACCATGAGTTTATCGTTGATGGTCTGAAGGAATGGCTATCGTCAAAATAGTAGACGTGAATACCGTAGGCGCCCGCGCAAAGACTGGTTTCGCAGGATGACACTAGACACGCCTCACATACCTAAGCTCGCGTCCCTTCTCCAGGTGCTTATCGCGGGTTCCCTAGTTGCCGTGGTTATTGCGTGCACAAACGTCGTGGGGTCCGGGGGCGGAACCGAAGATAACTCGCGAGTAGTGAGCGAGCGCGAGGCTGCCGCGGCGCTCAGCGAGACGCGGACACAATTGGGACAGCCCTATGAGTGGGCAGGTAACGGTCCCGATACCTACGATTGTTCCGGTCTGATCGTCTGGGCCTACCAGCAGGCTCTTGGGCAATCAGCAATTTTCCGCTGGGACCGCGAGTGGGTGAGCGACGTCACGATGGACTCGATGTATCACTCCGGTACCCAAGCAGTTTCTGACGACGAACTCCGGCCCGGTGACATCGTATTCATTACTCATAGTGGCGACCGCATAACGCACGGCGGCCTATTTATACGCTGGATCAGCGACGATCAGTTCGAGTTCATCAATGCCTCGTCGTACTTCGGCGAAGTGGTCATCGATACGTGGCCGAGCGAGGGAGAAAAACGGGACCAGTGGTACGTCGGGGCAGGCCGCTTGGTTGTTCCCGCCACGGAGAGCCGACCGGTATAGAACGGAGACGCCGCCGACTCTGATCACGACCGGGCTGTGGTTTGCGGTGTTGCCGCGGCCCACCATACGGTGGTGATCCCCAAAAACCCGCAAGACGCGCTACACTGTGCGGCATTATGAAGCGTTCAATCAGTGTTTTGCTTGTGGGAGAGTCGTGGGTATCCACCAGCACCCACATTAAGGGATGGGATTTCTTTAGTAGCTCCGTGTACGAGGAAGGACACGCCTACCTTCGAGAGGCGCTCTCCGGCGAGGAGTTCGCGTTTACGCATATGCCCGGACACCGGGCGCCCCAGGATTTCCCGCTTACCCAGGAGGAGTTGGCGGCGTACGATGTGGTGATCATCAGTGATATCGGCGCCAACTCGCTCGTGCTCCATCCGGACGTATGGCTCCACGGAAAAACGGTGCCCAACCGTCTCATGCTGCTGAGAGACTGGGTGCACCGTGGGGGTAACCTGGTCATGTGCGGCGGGTATCTGTCGTTCGCCGGGATCTACGGTTCGGCTAAGTACTACCGTACCCCGGTGGAGGAGGTGTTGCCGGTCACCATGCATGAGCGGGACGACCGCGTGGAGGCGCCCCAGGGGGCCAGAACCACCGTCACCTCCGCGTCTCACCCGATTCTTGAAGGGGTTTCCGGCGAATGGCCGGTGTTACTCGGCTACAACGAGGTGGTGGCAAAAGATGCCGCCCAGGTGATTGCGGAAGTTGATGGGAATCCCTTGATCGCCACCATGGAGGTGGGCTCCGGCCGCAGCATGGTGTGGACCTCCGATATCGGCCCCCATTGGTGCCCGCAACCGTTTGTGGAGTGGTCCGGCTACGCCCGGATCTGGCAGCAGACGATGCAGTGGTTGGTGCAGCGATAGTGCGTCAGCGGGGTCCGG
>JBMCMH010000238.1:0-2888 GCA_048614515.1 Alkalispirochaeta sp.
GGCGCAATATAACCGAATTCTCATCGGTTTCTGATCAAATCCTCAATTTAAAAGCGTCTCATGGTGATCAATGATGAATCTGGGTAAGAAGCGTTTGGTGTTCTCATGTACCGGAGAGGGGATGGGGCACGCCGCGCGGGTAGCGGCGCTTGCCACAGAACTATCGTCTACCTATCAGATTTTCATTTTTGCGCCGCGGTCTCGCCATGGGTTTCTCCGCGAACACGTTCCGGAGGCGCAGCTGTTTGACATCCCCTATTTCTCCTTTTCCAAGAAGAACGAGCGGGTAGAGTACGTGCCCACCGTCATTCAGAACTTCGATAAACTGCTGCGATTTCACATTAGCGTGCGCCGTCTCGCGCGCGTGCTGGCGGAGATCCAACCCACCGCCTGCGTATCCGACTACGATCCCTTCGTGGCCTTTGCGGCGCGACGCTTGGGAATCCCGGTGATGCAGCTCAACCATCCCTCCGTGATTCTCAGATCTCCGGCGATCGGGTTCCAGGCGATCGTGGCGAAGCTCTTTTCGTGGTTGCTTATGGGCTACTACGACAAGCGCGTATTGTGTTCCTTTTACAATGGCGATGTGGGACCGATCGTGCGGCGGGCACTCGCTGAGCAACCGGTCCGCCGCGAGGACTTCTTTGTGGTGTACGTGAAGCCGTGCTATCGTCGAGTGGTCTCACGCAAGCTCAGACAGCTCGGTATCACCAACGTGGAGCTCTTTCCAAATCCGCATAAGGACTTTCGCTCCGCCATGGCGCGCTGCAAAGGTGTCATTTCCAGCGCGGGGCACCAGTTTATCAGTGAGGCGATCGTCCTCGGGAAACCCGCCTTCGTCATCCCCCAACGCGGCCAGTACGAGCAGCACCTGAACGCCCGCATGCTCGAGCGCAGCGGCTTCGGCGCCTGGGGTACCCTCAAGAATCTTCACAAGACGCTCCCGCAGTTTGTTGAGGATATTGAGTACTATCCGCGCCTCCCGCAGCGGGCCCACGCGCGCTTCGCATTTCGCAACGACCTGGACCGCGCGGTCGAACTGATCGATCGATTTGCCTCCCGGGGCACGCGCCACGGACACATCCGCATATCCGCGTAGGTGGGGGAGGGGACACATCCCGCGTCTCCCGTTAGAATCGATGCCCAACTACTATGTCGCACCAGCTCCGCCACGCCACCGTCCGGATTCTGTCGCCGGACACCGTTACTATCCCGTCCCCCGGGCGTCCTCAGCCGTTGCGCCGGGTGGATCCCCGCTTTCTCTCGGTGACTCTGGACTATGCCTGCCTTATCGGCGCTCCCTGGTGGGAGGGCACCCGCCGTACCCGGACCGGTTTTGGGCACAACAGCGCGACTCCGGCGGATTTGGGCGACCCGCGGTTGATTGCCTACGCGCGCGCGCTCACTCCGGCGTTTCTGAGACTGGGAGGATCCGAGGCGGATCGGATCTTCTATGCGTTCTCCACAAGTGCGCCGCCCCCGGGCAGGCGATCAGAATCTGCGTTCCGGTCGGTGCTGACCCGGGAGCGGTGGGATGAGGTGGGGGCGTTCGCCCGACAGAGCGGACTGGAGCTGTTTGTCACGCTCAACGCAGGCGCTGGACCGCGCGATGGCGGCGGTCGGTGGAACCCGACCAACGCGGAAGAGCTCATCACCTACACTGCCGACCGGGGATATCCTGTGGCGGTGTGGGAGTTTGGAAACGAGGTAAACGGCTTTCCCTTCATCCATGGCCCCGGCAGTCATCTGACCGCCGGCCGGTACGCAGCGGACTTCACCACGTTTCACGACATCGTTCGCCGGCTCGCTCCCCGTGCGCTCACCGCGGGGCCGGCCAGTGCGTATTGGCCGGTAGCAGGAGAGCTTCTTCCACTGCTGCCGCGGCTGGTCCGGCGTTTGCGGCGTCTTCCGGATGTGATTACCTGGCACTACTACCCGCAGCAGTCCTCCCGAGGTCTGCTGGCAACGCGACGGGCGGATGCCGAGAAGATCCTCACACCGCGCCGGCTGGACAGCGCCGCCTACTGGGCGCGCCGGGTCATGCGGCACGCCCGGAACATGGCAGCGATCAACGAACTGTCGGAATCGGTCGGTGTGCCGCGGCGGGACCGTGCGCAGCCGGACTACGCGCGGCCGGACTGCGCACAGCCGAGCCACGCGCTGCGGGACCGTGCGCGGCCGGACCAGCCGCAGTCGGACCACGCGCGACCAGGGCGATCGCGCCGAGCGCCGGAGGTGTGGCTCGGAGAAACCGGCCACGCTCTTTACGGCGGCGAGCCTGGGGTGTCCGATCGGTATATCGCAGGTCTCTGGTGGCTGGACCAGCTTGGCCTCATGGCTCGGAGTGGCGTACGGGTCGTGGTGCGGCAAAGTCTTCTTGGTGGGGATTACGCCCTGCTGGACACTGAAACGTTGGCGCCGCGGCCGGATTACTGGAATTCGCTGCTCTGGAAGCGCCTCATGGGCGAATCCGTGTACGCGGTAGCCCATGACGGCGACGCGCTGCTGCGGGTCTACGCCCACAACACCCCGCAGCGGCCGCAGAGCATTACGATACTTCTGATCAACCTGAGCCACGATCGGGAGATCGAGGTATCCGTGGACACGGAGACGTTGGGATTCACGCCGACGGAGTTTGAAATCTACGCCGTCACCGCAGAAGCCCCCTATGCCCGGAACATTTCCATCAATGGACGGCCCCCGGCATTGCCGGAACACCCGCTCCCTCGTGAGAACAGCACGTCGCCCTTGGGCCCGCCCCCGGGCACGTTCCCGGGACGGGGCGATTCTCACAACCCTGGGGAACCGATCGTAGTGCCGCCGCTGAGCTACACGTTTGTGGTGGCTGCTAGAGCTCTCTGATTTCCTGCTCCGACAGGCCGGTGATA
>JBMCMH010000239.1:0-2887 GCA_048614515.1 Alkalispirochaeta sp.
TCGCTGGGATCGATGCTCGTGACCTCCCTGGCTTCCCAACTGGGAGGAACCCTTGCGGTCGACAACACGCAGGGGTGCCGGATCGAAATCTCCTTTCCCCTTTCGTAGACGCGGAACACCCGGCTGCGCGCCGGCACCTTCCGACAACCTTGTACCGGCAGCCGACGTCTCTGCAAGACTCGATCATTCTCGTGTTCTCGGAAAATTGCGGCATTGTCGCCGGCAATCGGCGGTTCAAGGTTGAGTTTCGATATCATTCTTTTTACTTTGAACATGAAGGGAGAAGAAATTATGGCTAATACGGTATTCAAGAGTGATGTGAAATGGACTGGAACCGGCGTGCAGTGCGAAGCGCAGACCGGCGACCATGTAATCACGATCGACGAGCCCGCGTCCCTCGGCGGCAACGACACCGGTCCCAACCCGGTCGAACTGGTACTGGACGCCTTGGGCGGCTGCCTGGTGATCCTGGCGAACGCTTTCGCACCCACCCACGGGGTCGAGGTCAAGAGCGTCAGCGCCGAGATCGAGGGTGATCTCGATCCCGACGGATTCATGGGCAAGTCCGATGTCCGCCCCGGATTCTCGGCGATACGCTACAAGCTGAACATCGAGTCCGACTCCGATTCGGACAAGCTGTCCGAGCTGATCGAGCATGTCGAGCAGGCCTGCCCCGTGAAGGATACCCTCAAAGGCGTGCCGATAACGCGCCTCTGAACCGCAGGCGCAGGGAGATCAACCCCGGCACTCGTTGTCCGGACTCATCGCCGACCCACGCAGGAAAATCGACGTTGATCCGCTTCTGCTCCTGATTCACTCTGCGTGCCGTTGTTGCTCACGAGCGCACAAGTCGTGGAAGACACGGATTATTCGAAGCACCTGGAATGTGTTATGATACAGGAACGGGAGGAACACGATGCGGACCTTTACTGCAATAATTGAACGGGATCGTGACACCGGCACGTACGTCGGGTATGTGCCGGAGCTGCCCGGTGGGCATTCTCAAGGCGCAACAATTGAAGAGCTCCGCGAAAACCTGGCTGAAGTCCTCTCCATGCTCATGGAGGACGCGGAGTTACCCAGCCAGGTAGAGTTCATCGGAACCCAACAGATCGTGGTTGCGTGACCCGTGGGAGACGTTCCCGTCCTCAAACCGGGAGAGGTGGTCCGGTTATTGGAAAAGCATGGCTTCCGCCAGGTTCGGCAGCGCGGATCGCATAAGCAGTACAGGCACGAAGATGGTCGGACTACGACCGTTCCGTTTCATAAAGCACGAGACATATCGCCCACTCTGCTTCGAAGAATCTGTGCTGACATCAACGTACCGGTCCGTGAATTTCTGAAGCTCAGATAGCAGGGCTTCCTGGAACGCGCCCGCGCCGAGATCCGTCGCTCCTGGCGGGACACCTGCACCGCCAACGCCGACCATCCCCGGGCGGCGGAGCTCTTCAACCCCGACGTCCTGCCGGGTTTCCACGACCCCTTTGCCGGCGGCGGCGCCCTCCCGCTGGAGGCGCAACGTCTGGGCTTGGTCTCCCACGCCTCGGACCTCAACCCCGTGGCGGTCCTCATCAACAAGGCGATGATCGAGATCCCCCCACGCTTTGCCGGGCTCCCCCCGGTCAACCCGGAGTCCCGCGCCGCCGAGCGCATCGGCAGGCTCTATCCCACCGTCACGATCACCGACGCGATCATCGCCACCCGTCCCGACCTGGCCCCCTACCGCGGCCGCTCCCTCACCGTCATCGCCTGGCTCTGGGCGCGCACCGTGGCCAGCCCCGACCCCGCCTTCCGGGACGTCCACGTCCCCCTGGTGAGCACCTTCATGCTCAGCACCAAGCAGGGAAAAGAGGTCTATGTCGAACCGAAGGTTGAGGGAGGCTCCTGGCGCTTCACCGTTCAGCCCCACCCGCCTCGGGATGCTGAGGCGGCCAAAGCGGGTACCAAGCTGGGGCGGGGCGCCAACTTCCGGTGCGTGTTGTCCGGCACTGCAATAGAGAGCGAGTATATCTATGCCGAGGCCAAGAGCGGGCGGATGGACGCGCGCCTTATGGCTGTAGTCTGTGAGGGCGATCGCGGGCGGATGTACCTGGTCCCGCTGCCGGAACACGAAGAGATCGCCCGGAGTGCAGAGCCCACGTGGCGGCCGGGCGTGGAGATGCCCGACAACCCGCGGTGGTTCTCGCCGCCGCTCTACGGCCTCAAAACGTACGGCGACCTCTTCACCCCCCGGCAGCTCACCGCCCTCACCACCTTCAGCGATCTGGTGGGGGAGGCGATAGAGCGGGCCACCACCGACGCCCGTACCGCCGGTCTGACCGATGACGACACACCCCTCGCCGAGGGCGGGCAGGGCGCTCGGGCGTACGGCGAGGCGGTGGGCAAGGGAGTCAATCCGACGCCTCAACGCAAACGATCTCCGCGGACCGCGTCGTCTCCACCGACCCTCCCTACTACGACAACATCGGCTACGCCGACCTCTCGGACTTCTTCTACGTCTGGCTGCGCCGGACCCTCCGCACCGTCTACCCGGAACTCCTGGCAACGATGACGGTCCCCAAGATGGAGGAGCTGGTGGCCACCCCCTACCGCCACGGCGGCAGGACCGAGGCGGAGCAGTTTTTCCTCTCCGGCATGACCGAGGCGATGCACCGGATCGCCACCCAGGCCCACGGCGCCTTTCCGGTGACGATCTACTACGCCTTCAAGCAGGCGGAGAAAACAGCGAAGGGATCGCCTCCACCGGGTGGGAGACATTCCTTGCCGCGGTGATCGCCGCCGGTTTCTCCCTCACCGGCACCTGGCCGATGCGGACGGAGCTCTCAAACCGCATGATCGGATCGGGCACCAACGCCCTGGCATCCTCCATCGTCCTGGTGTGCCGCCG
>JBMCMH010000240.1:0-2853 GCA_048614515.1 Alkalispirochaeta sp.
GAGCGTGGAGGCTATCGACGAAGGAACGGCCGTCCTGCTGGAGCCGCCCGCCTGGATCCAGGGTACCTGGACTGATCAAGTCACGGAAACGTACGTTTATACCTTTACTACAGACAACGTGGTCTGGGAGTACTCGGGCACATCTGTCGACTGTAACAACTATAATTCTTCCTACTCCGACCAGGGAAGCCGCTACGAGGACATCATCGTCGACGTCGACAGCTATGAGCTTCACTCGTACATCTCAGACTCTCTCCAGACCACCTACCGCTTCGACCAGCTCGACGCGAGCAGCCTCACCTATACGGATGGGACCAGCACGCTCACGTTTGTTAAGTAGGGATGCATGGGGTTTCCGGTAGGGGGACATGGTCTAAAATAGTCGGTCATACCCAGTCATTCGAATCGAGTCCGCAGTATCGATATAAAGTGATATAATATGGAGTGGAGGTCGCAAAATGGAAACAGTGCGAGATATCCTTCACCACAAGGGGCATCAGGTCCACTCCATACGTCCCGATGAAACGGTTAGGAATGCGTTGGTGGCAATGTCGGAGAGCAATGTCGGCGCGTTACTCGTTGTAGACGATTCCCGTCGCGTTGTGGGGATATTCTCCGAGCGGGATTACGCCCGCCGCATGATTGATTCCGAGAACGGCACCGCGGGCACCAAGGTACGGGACATTATGTCAACGGAGATAACCGCCATTACGCCGGATCGCACCGTTGAAGAGTGTATGGCGCTTATGACGAAACGTCGCGTTCGGCATCTCCCGGTCTATGATGGCGACGAACTGGCAGGTGTGGTCTCGATCGGTGATATCGTAAACGCGGTGGTTCACGACCAGGCCTTTGTCATCGATCAGCTTCAGCACTACATTTCGGGGAGTTACTAGGACCACGGTTCATCACGTCGAAGTGCCGACCTGCAAGAATGGTCATGGATTGACCCTTGATTGTTGGACGGCGGATAGACGGCGCGGTATCATCATCGTCATGAACGATGTGGACGCGTTTTTGGATGGGTTGCCGGATGAGCGGCAGCGGGACGATGCCCGCCAACTGGACCTCTTGTTTCGGCATGTGACCGGGCAGGAGCCACAGATGTGGGGCGATAGAATCATTGGATATGGTAGGTACCATTACCGCTATGCCAGTGGACGTGAGGGAGACTGGATGAAGATCGGATTCTCGCCACGCACGGGAACCTTCAGCCTCTATCTCACCGACCGGACGGACGCTCACGAGGAACTGTTGCGACGGCTAGGCCCCCACAAAGCTGCAGTATCCTGTCTGTACATCAAGAGGTTGGAGGCCGTTGATCGGGCCGTTTTGGAGGAGATCCTTCGTAGGTCGTATGCGGGGAGGGCAATGGGAGAAGTTTCGTGATCGGGGCCCCGCCCCTGCTGATCGAAGGAGGCACCGGAACGGAACTGGAGCGCATGGGTGCTACCATGCATTCCAACGCCTGGAGTGCCCGGGCCGTGTGGATCGGGTTTAGTGCGGAGCAACAGGCTTCCGGGACTCTCACATTCCATGGGTCCACCGTTTTCTTCGCCGACGGCGTGCCCAGTGTTCTATGGAACGGACCACGTTTCGCCTATCCCCACCACCGTGCCGGTGCTGTGGGGGGCTGCTGTGGTATTGGACCCGCTCACATTGCGGACCTCAGACAGAAGTTGGATCAGATCACGAGCATATGATGTTGGTGGTCCTGCACACGGTCAACATTTTGGTCTCTCTCGTTCTGTTGGCATTCCTGGACAGTCGTCTGCGCCATATCAACGACAAGCGCCAGGAACACGTTGTGTGGGCGTTTGTAGTGGGTGGGATGTTCAGCACATTTTTGGTGCTGATACTCTACGAGATGTATCCGCCCCGACTTGGCTATCTGCTCGGCGCGTCGGAGGTGCTGTTCCATATCTTTGTGGTTGGCATGGTGGAAGAGACCGGCAAGTTTCTTTCATTTCTATTCATCGTCCACGTAGTTGGGCGTATACGGGAACCCCAGGACGGCGCCGTCTACGGAGCGATCGTGGGACTCACCTTTGGGGTTGTGGAGAATATGGCGTATTTCAGCTGGTACCAAAGCTGGGGACTCATATCTCGGCCGTTCCTGGTTTCTCCGGGCCACGCGATTTATGGTGCAATTTGGGGTGGGATCTACTCCCAGGCGATATACACCAATCGCGCTGATCGTGATGTTGGAACGATACGCAACAGCGTCATCAGTATTGTCGGAGTCGCCGTTTTGCACGGTGTATATAATGCCTCGACGCGATTCTTCCCTGTTGCGCTCGTCGTCGATCTGTCCAGCCTTGCCATTGCCATCGTTCTTTTCAGAAAACTCGTCGAACTCTCGCCATATCGGGTGTATCCGCTTTCAGAAGCCACGGCCGCGATCCGCGCGATCAAGCGGGGGTTGGTATTCAATCGCAAGAGCCCGTACCTGAACCGGAACATGGGACTCTACCTCATGCGCCGGGGCGAGTTCCGCAGTGCCGCGGAACACCTGCGGGCGTCGGTGCCCCGCACGAAGGATCGGCGCCGAGTACGCTTTCTTGCCGCCGCGTGTGACACCATGCACGTTCCGGAATACCATGCGCACCGCGGCTTGCGCATCGCCTGGTCCCGCCTCACCGACGAGCAGCGGACGCGTTTTATGGCGCAGCTGTCTTCCCTGGTAGGGCCGGACCATCCGATCGTAGAGAATGTGAACGCGTTTATTAGTGAGGCGTTTAAGCCGCGCCACTCCATAAAACCGCACGACATTGCCCGCACCGCGAAAATCAAACGCCTAGAGCGGCGCCGGCCTCGCCGGTCGACCCAGATAGAGGACGCCGTTGCGGAACT
>JBMCMH010000241.1:0-2806 GCA_048614515.1 Alkalispirochaeta sp.
CACCGGCGCCGTAGGTATACCCCGCCAGAGCGCGGGCAGTCTCCACATCCACCAGAGCAACCGTGTCAAGGAGCGCGTCATCCACGGGATAGACGAAGACCCCCGTCACCGGCACCTCCCGGATCGTAAAACTGCGCCCGGTCCGGGTGGTTATCACCGCGGGCACCCCGATACGGTCTTCCGGCGGGGTTCCGTCGTCCTGCACCACGATGCCCGGCTCGCCCCGGCGGGGCAACCCCCCGGCAAGCAACTCCAGGTCGGGAAAGAGCTCACCGTAGTCCTCACCGTCGATGCCGAACAACGTCCTGCCCGCCCGGCGGCCTTCCATATCTACCGCAGCCGATACCGAGACCAGCCCTGCCGCAGCCCGGACCTCCGGCAGGCCCCGCACGTCATCGACAACCTCGGCATAGTCCGGAATCGTATTGGCTAACAGGTACTCGCCGATCAGAAGCTGGTCGGAACCGAAGATCGTGAAATTCGTCTCCGACGCGGCGGCGATGCTGAGGTCACCGGAAACCTGCCGGGCGTAGGTCCGGTAGAAGCTGCTCCCGGAGGCGGCAAGAATCGCGTTGCCCACCACCATCGCGGCAAAGACCACCACGATAATGGCGATCATCGGCAACAGACGCCGGAGGTTGCGAAGAATGTTACGCAGCACCAGAAGAACAAGCATGCAGAATAGAACCTACCACGGAGACGCCCTGGAGTGACAGATCTGTGATCAAATCCCGTCGTTGCCGTGCACCCCTGGTATGCGACCTGATTCGGCGGGACGAGTGTCGTATCAGGGGGTGCGGCAGGCCATGATCGTCATCCGATCTCGCTCAGTGCACCGAACACCCGTTTCCCGTCGATCACGGAGATTCCCGCAACGTCGATAGTGACCCCGTCCTGCACCTCGGGAACGAAGATCACAAACTGCCGTCGGGCGGTATGAGAGGCGACCCCGACAGGAACGGTCTTTGACAGTACCGTTCGAACTATCGTGTCCATATCGGCTGTGCCGGCGGGACGGGCAAGGCTCTTGCATTCCCCGAGCACCACATACTCCCCGTCGAGGGACGTGGAAACAACATCCCACTCGCTTTCGTTCCCCTGCCAGTACCGCATAGCCGGCTTCCAATCGCGACCGAAAAGGCGCAGATACGGCACCGCCATGCGACAGAGGTCTTCCCACGCTTCCGCCCGCAAGGCGGGCCATACCGAGGCAAGGATATTCAACCGCGTTGACCGTGAACCGGCCTGGAGCGCCCCGCGATGGGGTGCAACCATCCGAAACCACACCCGCAGGAACGGATCGGACAGGCGATAAAGCGCCTTTTTCCCGCGTTTCTCGTTCTCGCCAAAGGGGATATCCCGGGTGATGTACCCGAGCTCGCCAAGCTTGCTCAATCCTCGGGAGAGAGAGGTCGCCGGTGTCCCGAGACGTGAGGCGACCTCGGACATGCGGTGGGCCCCCAGGCCGATCGAGTCCAGTATCGGTCTCAGACTGATCGCAGACGGTAATTCGAGGTGCAGGAGGCGGTTGATCTCATCGTGAAGCACCCCGAGGGGAGAGAGAACGAGTTCGTCCAACGCATCCCGATACCGATCTCCATAGGGCGCGGCGAGCTCCCAATACCGGGGTACACCACCCCAGCACGTGTAAAAATCGAGGAGCCTCTGTGGGTCGGAACGGTGTATCGCCGCAGGGATATACCCCGGTGATAGCGGTTCCAGGCGAAACATCGCGTCCGCACGGCCATAGAGCGGCGCGTCGGCACTCAATACGCTGTCGGTCATCATGCGTTGACTGGAACCGGCAAGGGCCAGGACGATGCCACCCTCGCGTTTTTCACGGTCGATCCATCTCTGCAGGATACTCGGCAATTCCGGCGCCGCCGCTACCATGTACGGAAACTCGTCCAGGACAAGGGGGCCACGCCAGCCCGCATGCCGGGCATCGACGGAAAGGCGGTTCAACAATCGCTGCCAGTCGGGGTACGTCACTGCGGAGAAACCCGGCAGCACCGGCTCCAGCTCTTCGGAGAGATACTGCCGCTGGATAGCCGAAGAAGACTCGTCGGCAACCCAATAGGTACCATGTACCCGTCGGGTCCATTCACTGAGCAACCGACTCTTCCCGAGGCGCCGACGCCCCCAGACCACGACAAAAGACGATACTTCCTGTTTGAATATGCGCAGGAGCTGCGCCATTTCACGGTCCCGGTTGATGAACTGCATCAGAATCCAACCTGCTCAAGTATTATGCATGTAAACATAATGCTTTCACGCATAATCTACAACCTCATCGGTGTCGTCAGGAGTCAAGACACTTTTCGCCGACAGGAAGCCGGGCCGGCCGATCACCTCGGTGTCGGAGGTCGAACAGACGCGATCGGCCCCGGATGAGGCGGTGTTGCCTCCAGCTCATGGCATATTCCTGCTCCAAGGCTAACGCGAGAAACTCCCTCGGGGTGACTGCCCGGACCGGAGACGTGGGCAAATCACCGATGTTTCTGGTGATCAGATACCGGGGAGCACTCATGACACCGGTCCAGATCGCTCCTCGAGCGCGTCGTGCCGGGCAGTCTCCACGTCAAGAGGCGCGGGCGTGTCACCCGCGCCTGATTCGCATTCTGAAACGTCGGTATTTCCGTACTACCCCTCCCAGGGTCGTAGAGGAGGTACACCAGGGCATCGGCAAGGTCGAACTGCCGCTCTCGGCCCCGGCCGTCAAAGGCGACGATGACCAATGCGAACCACCAGGATCACAAGTTCCTGATCGCGAATCTCGTACACTATCCGGTAGGTCCCGACACGG
>JBMCMH010000242.1:0-2718 GCA_048614515.1 Alkalispirochaeta sp.
ACCGTTGTGACCGGATAATCCGTCGTGGTATCGTCTCACGCAATTATGAAGTCTCGGGTGAACCATTATCGTGCCCCCATCATTCGAGTGTGGGCGATGAGTATCGTGCTGGGCGCGATTGTCGCGCTTGGCGGGTGTGGATCTGACTCGCAGGCGGGTGAAACGGGCTCCCCGCCGGCGGATTCGGAGGTGCGTGAGAGCGCGGAGGGGTCGACGGACGCTGATGATCTCCCAGAGCTCACGGTGGGGCTGATGCCGGCGGTGGATACCGCGCCGTTTTTCGTGGCTCAGGAGGCGGGGTATTTTGTCGACGAAGGTGTGGTGGTGGAGTTTCAACTGTTCACCAGTGGACAGGACCGCCAGTCTGCACTGCAGACGGGCCAGATCGACGGTGCTATGACCGACTTGGTGGCGGTTGCGGTTAATGTGGCCGGTGGGTTCGACCTGAAGGCCACGATGCTCACGGAGGGTGTCTTTCCGATTATGGTGCATCCCGAGGTGTCGGAGGATGACAGATCCAGCGTGTCCATTGCTCTCATGGAGGTGAGCGTCACCAACTTTCTGGCCGACCAATGGCTGGCCGAAGAGTATGAGCTTGAGAAGGTGTTTATCAATGAGGTCCCGGCGCGCTTAGAGGCGGTGGTGTCGGGACAACTTGATATGGGGGTGTTCCCGGAGCCGATCGCGTCGGTGGGCGCCACTCGTGGCCTGGAGCGGCGAGTCTTTGAGCCGGTAGACGGCTTTAGTCCGGATGTGATCGCCTTTACCGGGTCCGCCCGCATCCAGAAGGCAGCTGAGATCGCCGCGTTCCAGCGCGCCTACAGCCGTGCCGCCGCAGATATTCGGGACCGGGAAGATCTCGCTCGGGATGCGATTGTGGCCAACATTCCCAATATTCCCGCCGGGATCCGCGATGAGATCGTGCTTCCCACCTACCACGCCCCGCGGCTCCCGGATGATGCAGCGGTGGAGCGGATTATCGCCTGGACGGATGAGGTGATCGATGGCGACCTTGCCGTGAGGCCGCAGGATCTTCTCGATCGCAGCTTCGTGAATAGTACGGGTAATTGAGCGCTACGATGGTCTCCGTGTCGGGGCTCAGCTACCAGTATCCCGGGGGCGCGGGAATCACTGACGTCTCCCTCTTCGTAGGGGGCGGCGAAAGCTGCGCCATCATCGGCCCTTCGGGGTGTGGTAAGAGTACGCTCTTGCACTGTCTCGCGGGACTGCTGACTCCCACCGGCGGTTCCATGTCTACGGAGGCGCCTGTGGGGCTGGTCCAGCAGCGGGACGCGTTGTTTCCGTGGCTCACGGTGGACGAGAACGTTGCGTTAGGGTGCGGTCACGGCGCGGTGTCACCGGCGGACGATATTCTGGACGAACTGGGTGTTGGTGCTCTGCGCCACAAATACCCCGGACAGCTCAGTGGTGGCGAGCGGCAGCGGGTTTCCATCGCCCGCACGCTGGCGGCGCAGCCGAAGATCCTGCTGCTCGACGAACCAAGTTCCGCGTTGGATGCGTTTACTCGCGAAGCGTTGCAGGACGTCGTTCTCTCCCTTCAGCAGGAACACGCCTTGACGGTCATCTCCGTCACCCACCATATCGAGGAGGCGCTCTTTTTGAGCCCCCGCATTATCCTCATGGGGCGAGGATATGTGGCGGGGGAGTTTCACAATCCGATCTTCCCTGACCCTGAAGCCCGGCTCCACGCCAATTTCTACGATCTCGCGGTGGAGCTCCGAAAACACCTCAACGCGGTCATTGCGTCGGAGCAGACGGCGTGAAGCGGCGAGTGATCACCACGCTGGGAGGGCTGGCGGGAGTGGTTGCGATGTGGTGGGTGCTATCGCTCGCGCTCGGCGCCCATCTCATTCCTCCGCCCCCGGCGGTCGCTACAGTTCTGGGACAGCTTTTCATGGAGGGGACGATTTTTCGTCACGCCGGGGCGAGCCTGTTTCGATTGGTGACGGGTATCGGTGTGGCACTCATGGTGGGCGTGCCGATAGGCATTCTCTCCGGCGTAAGTTCTCGCGCCGACCGCCTGATCTCGCCGGTGGTGTACGTGCTCTACCCATTACCAAAGATCGCGTTTCTTCCGGTGTTTATGGTGCTCTTTGGCCTGGGGGATCTGTCGAAGATCGTACTCTTGGTGGCGGTGGTTGTATTTCAGTTGGTCCTCGCCGCCCGAGACGGCGTTCGGAATATTCCCCGGGAGCTGCACTACGCAGCGGCTACGCTTCATCTTCGAGCGGGTGCCCGCTTTCGGCGGCTCTACCTGCCCAGCACACTCCCCCACGTCTTTAGCGCGGTTCGAATCAGCGTGGGAATCGGGATCGCCGTGCTGTTCCTGGCTGAGAATTACGCCACCACCTATGGAATGGGCTACTTCATCATGAACAACTGGGTGATGATCAACTACCCTCGCATGTTTGCCGGCATCGTGGCGCTGGGCGTTCTGGCGGCAATGGTTCTCTCAGCAGTGGATGCCGTTGAACGCCGGGTCTGCCGCTGGTTGTACGTATAGATCCCGGCGGGTCGCCTCGGACCTCGCTATGAGACACTCACCTGGAGCCGACCTTCCGCATCCCACCGTTCCAGCAGGTCCGGGGACGCATCTTCCCCCAAGGCCCACATGATCGCATTGCGGGCGGCCTCGCCCATGGGCCGCGGCCCTGAGATGTAGATCCCGGCGCCCCCGGCGATCATGGCGCGAAGGGT
>JBMCMH010000243.1:0-2689 GCA_048614515.1 Alkalispirochaeta sp.
TGGATCGACTTCGCCGCCTGTGCGTACTGCCATCCGGCGACACGATTCTCCAGCTTGGAAACGGTAATCTAAATTGACCAGCTCGCGGAAAACAATATTGACCAGGTAGGAAAAAAAGAAAGCCCTCCTGTAGAGTTGCGATTGGAGAAATCTTAGCAACAAGGAGGGCACCACAAGGTGGTATCCGTGAGTGTGTACAAAGACATCCAACGCTGCAAGCGGTTTGGAAAAGAGAAATCGGCGACGGCCCGTGAATTGGGACTTGCCCGGGGAACGGTACGGAAGTTCTGGAACATGGATGAACGGCAGTACGATACATATCGACGACGAGCTCTGACGAGGCGGCACCGGTTTGATGTGTATCGCGAAGAGGTCATCACGATTGTGGAACTCAATGCTGCCGATGGCGAGACGGTCCACGGATCAAGTATCTACGACGTGCTCGAAGAGCGCCACGGCGTGTTACCGGGCTCGGAGCGCACACTGAGGAACTACATTCGTAGCCTGCAGGAGACCGGCGCGATTGATACCTCCCGGCGGAGGCCGATACGACGCCCGCAGGATGAGGCGGTCCCGGGAGATCAGATGCAGGTTGATTTCGGCGAGCAACGGATCGACGGTGGCAAGAAGGCCTTCATCTACGCCGGGGTGCTCGCGGCGAGTCGCGCTCGCTATGTGGCGGTGCAGGATCATCCGTTTCGCACCGTCGAGGTTATTCGCCATACCCTTGATGCGTTCCGCTACTTCGGGGGGCGAGCGAAGACGCTGGTGATCGACCAGGACCGTCTGATGACGGTAAGCGAGAATGGCGGCGAGATTCGCCATACTGCGGAGTTTGAGCACTTTATCCGCGAACAGGATCTGCGGGTGTGGCTGTGCCGCAAGGCGGATCCGGAAAGTAAAGGCAAGGTGGAGAATCTGGTGAAGTTCGTGAAGACGAGTTTCTTCTCGGCACGACGATTCACATCGGTGGATGAGATCCACGCGCCGTTAGCCATGTGGCTGACGCGACGAGCAAACGGGAAGATCCATCAGGCGACCAACCGGATTCCGGCGGTTGTCCTTGAGCGTGAAGAACTTCCGGCGCTCCGGGAGGTGAAAGAGAGTATCTACGACCAGCTCCCCGCGGAAGTCCCCGACACGCGGAAAGCCGATGAGAAGGGAATGATCTCGTATCTCGGCAACCGATACTCGGTACCGGCGGAATACCAGGAGACCACGGTGGCGGTTCGCTCGGACCGCCACCACCTGCGCATCCATGACGTGGATACCGGGACGGAGGTCGCCGTACACCGCCTCTCACAGCGGAAAGGAGGGTCTTTTGTCCTCGAACAGCACCGCCAGCCACGCGGGTACGGAGCGGATGAGGCGTATGCCGCGCTTGCCACGGAGAGCGAGAACGAACTGTGGAGCGGTTATCTTGCGGAGAACCGAGCGCGACATGGACGGTACTGGCGGGAGCAGACCGGGAGACTCCGCCGGTTTCTCGATACCGATCCTGACCGGCACATACTTGCCGAGGCGGTCTCGTTTTGCCGCGAAGCCGGGAGTGTAGGTGCCGGGGACTTGAAGTACGCCTACGAGCACTTATGGGAATCCCATGACGGTGATCTGCCGCCGTTGCTGGAACACGCACGCCCGATCGTTGCCGTTCGAAGCAATGAGTCCCCGCGGGTCGCGAAACGACGGCTACGGTACTACTCAAGCATCGTATCACTCGTCGCGGGCGGTGCTGCATGAGCTCATTTGCCGACACGAGAGCACTGTTGGAATCATTGAAACTCAAGGGAGCGGCGAAGAAGCTCGACGGACTGCTGGAAGCAGCGCAAAGCGAAGAACTCTCCTTCTCGGCGTTTCTCCATCGCGCGCTTGAGGCGGAACTGACCGATCGTGGTGAGCGGCGGCTGAAGCGAAATCTCACCGCTGCACACCTCCCGGTTGAAAAGCGCGTGGAGGACTTCGATTTCGATCGGGTGACCGGCATCGCGAAGACCGACATAACAAACCTCCTGGACTTCCGGTGGATCGACATCCACGAGAACCTTGTGTTTCTTGGCCCGCCGGGGATCGGGAAGTCGCACCTCTCGATCGCGATATCTCTCAAGGCGTTGCATGCCGGGTACACGGTGGTGTTTGAACGTATGAGCAACCTGGTGCGGCTGCTGAAGACCGGTGAGATCCATCGCGCCAGCGCCTTCCGCATCAACCGAATCATGAAAGCCCATGTGCTGGTGATCGACGAGATCGGCTACACACCGATCGATCGCAAGGAAGCCAATCTGTTCTTCAACCTCGTGAGCGAACTCTACGAGCGAACCTCGATCATCATCACCTCAAACAAAGGCTTTGATGAGTGGGCGGAGATGATGGGCGACGAGATCATGACCACCGCCATGCTCGATCGGCTTCTGCATCATGTGCGGATATTCTCCATGGATGGCGACTCGTATCGCGTCCAGCATAACCAGAAAAAAATCAAGGAGGAGAAGCGGGAACCGGCGACCGCCTGACACGTCAAGCGGCGCCTTGGCAGGACACGATGTGTCCGGGGTGGTCAATATTAATTGCCACAGGTTGGTCAAAAGTACTTGCCATTTCCACTACGGAGCGTTCGCGCCATTCCAGGCTACTCTAAAAGGCGCGTGCAGCAGTTCTCGATCTCGACGAACAGAAGCCCTTAGTCGAGCCA
>JBMCMH010000244.1:0-2644 GCA_048614515.1 Alkalispirochaeta sp.
GGGTCCAGAAGGGCCGAGGTGGGCAGATCGTCAAACCCGATTACCGACACATCCTCCGGTACGCGATACCCCGCCTCTCGGATCGCCTTCAATACGCCGAAGGCGATAATGTCATTTGTACAGAACAACGCCGGCGGGAGCTTGGAGCCTGAATTGAGCGCCGTGCGCATATCCTGGTACGCGCCGTCGAAGGTTGAATCACAATCAAATATGTATTCGTGGTACACGGGAAGATCCAACGCCGCCATCGTCTGCAGAAACGCCGCATGGCGTAACTGAAAGTTGCGCGTGTCCACGGACGAGCGCACCATGCCGATGAGCCTGTGGCCGTTGGCGACGAAATGTTCGATCGCCCGGTAGACTGAGTCCTGGTTATTCATGTCGACAAAATCAAAGGGAAGGAAATCAATAAAGGTGTCGAGAAACACGAGGGGCAGCCGATTTCCCTGGAACGCATTGATATCGTCACGACTGAGTTCCGTCCCCAGAACCACGGCCCCAGAGAGGTCGGAACTGTCCCGAAGACTCTCCACGATCTGATCAATCGGTGTGCCCTCAAACGTCGACACCTCGATCTTATAGTTCTGGGCGCGGGCGCCGCTGGTGATGCCGTCGATGTAGTCGGAAATGAACACGGTGTGGTCTCGGTTGACCGTGTGGCCGTGGCGCGAAATCTTGAGAAATCGGATGGTACCGGCAATTGTTCCCGTACGTTCGAGTTGTTGGCCGGTGTCACGCTTCTCATACTGAAGTTCGTTTGCGAGCTCAAGCACTCGTTCCCGCGTTTCTTTTCCAACGCCGGGCTTATTATTGAGAACCAGAGAGACGGTGGCAATCGATACGTCGGCGAGCTTCGCGATGTCCCTTATTCGTGGTCGTGCATGCATTTATTACAGCCTATGACCGTTAATGCCACCTGTCAACTAAAGTTTAGTTAATATGACTGTGCTCCACGCCGCCGTTGTGAGTTTGAGTAGTTGTTTTTCAATAAAATTGAACTATCCGGTCTTCCGCAAGACTCCGCCGGCTGCGGCGACCGCCACCTATCCGAGCCGGTATCCGGCGGGGCTGAAGAGAATGCAGCCCCGCGGAACCGGATGGTTCGATTTGAACCCGATCAGACGACCGAAATATCCACGCTCGGCCGATACGCCAGGAGGGTGGTCACCGCGTCGTGCACGGGGTGCCCGGCAAACTCCTTGATCCGCGAGGAATCGGCGGCGGTGCCGGCGTCCACGGCGGGGTAGGCGAGCTGGTTCAGGAGGTAGTCGAAGCGCGGCGCCCACTTACGGCTGCCCAGGCGGGCGGTGGTGGAGCAGTTGTCCACCATGTAGCTGACACCGCGGGCGTGCATGTAGGGGTTGAGGCTGTCTACCGCTTCAATTACCGACTCGTTGACGATCTCCGAATACACGTGGCCTCCCGCGAGGAGGACGTCTACCTGGGCGATCATCGTGGCGATGTACACCCCGGCGGTGAACGCGTTGAGCGGGGTCTTGTCCGGTTGCCGGGCGGCGCGGACCTCTTTGCCCACCTGCCACATGGGGGTGTTGTCGATCGTATCGAAGGGATATTCCTTCATGCGTTCCTCGGCGAGGATTACCGAGCGGATCTCGTTACCACTGGCCACCTCGTCGTAGATCTCCTGGAGGATCTCTTTTGCCGGCCGGTAGGCGGCGCTGTAGGCCACCTCAAACGTCTTCTTGTCCTCTCCGGAGAGATCGTCATACACCGCCTTGATGCCGGTGTGGCTGATCTTCTCGGAAATGGGGCCGGTGATCGACTCTACGGTGTTGTTAAAGGCGTCTTTGGGATCCATCCCGGACTCCATCACGTAGCGGCGGTACAGGCTCTCCACGATGCCGTGGACGGCGCCCAGGAGGATGCCCCGCTCACCGTAGATGTCGGAGCGGTACTCCATCTCCAGGGAGGTCATAAAGCTGAAGGGTGATCCCAGGGCCACGGACCAGCCGATGGCGTAGTCGGTGGCTGTGCCGTCTATGTCCTGCTCCACGGCGAAACTGGAGTTGATGCCCGCGCCGTCGGTGGTGCGGCCCTGCTCGTAGAGGCGCCGGACGCTGGGGCCCATGCCTTTGGGGCAGACGCCGATGACGTTCATGTCCTTGGGGAAGTACTCGCCTTTGCTCTTGAGGTGGCCCAGGAGAAACCCGTGGGAGAGACCCAGCGTTGCGCCGGGCTTCATCGCCTGGAACACCTTGGGATAAAGCTCGGCCTGGGCGGCATCGGAGATCAGCAGGATCACGATATCGCTCTCGCCGATTACGGTCATCATTTCCTTGAGGGTGCCCTCGGCGGCGGAGAATCCCGCGGCCTCGGCCTTGCTCCAGGAGCTGGAGCCTTCCCGGAGTCCGACAACCACGGTGATGTCGCTCCCGGCATCTTTGAGGGAGTCCCGAAGGTTCTGCGCCTGCGCCGGGCCCTGACTACCCCAGCCGATTACGCCGATCTGCCGGACGCCGTCAAACGCCTGCGGCAGCTTGGAAAAGAGGTGACGACCACCTCGCACGATGTACTCTTCGGTTCCTGCTAATGTGATCTTCTCTTTGTCGAAGACCTTGGTTGTAAAGTCGAACTTCATAATAGGTCACGATACCAGATTGTTGGTGGCGCGGACAAGCGGTCG
>JBMCMH010000245.1:0-2633 GCA_048614515.1 Alkalispirochaeta sp.
ACCCTCAGTCGATCGTACCGATATAGGGTAGCCAGCGGTACTTCTGGTCGAAGTCGATTCCATATCCCACAATGAACAGATCGGGAATCTCCCGGCCCACGTACTTGACGGGGACCTCCGCCTGGCGCCGCGCCGGTTTGTCGATGAGAGTGCAGATCTCCAGGCTGGCGGGGCTTTCCAGGAGTAATCGCTCCCGAATACGGCTCAGGGTGAGGCCGGTGTCGATGATATCTTCCACGATCAGCACGTGCCGTTCATGGACCGATTCATTGAGTCCTTTGAGGATTACCAGCTCTCCGGTGCTCTCGCGCCCCACATAGGAGGTGGCCGACATGAAGTCCACTTCCAGCGGCATGTTGAGCTCCCGCATGAGATCCGCCATGAAGACGAAGGAGCCTTTGAGCAGTCCGATGAGCAGGAGATCTTTGCCCTCATAGTCGGCGCGAATGCGATCCGCCAGTTCGGTGAGCGTTTCTTTCAGGTCATCCTCGGTGAGGAGGGGACGAAGTTCGGGTTTCATGGCGCCATCATACCCGAGAGCGGCGGGAAATCACCATCATCGCCGCCAGCAGGATGAGGAGTGCTGGAATCACCAGCAGACTGGTGCGCAGGCCGTGCGATTCGGCGATGACCCCCATGATCCAGGAGGAAAACCCAAACCCCGGTATGCCCCCCACCGAGAGCAGGATAAAGAGCATGGTGGAGTCCACGTCGGGCATCTCGGCGGCGGCGTAGGATTGGATACTGGGCCAAAAACACGCGATGGAAAGCCCCGCGGCAAACACCACCACCATGAACGCGACAAAACCGGTCACCGCCCAGGCGGCGAGGCCCGCAACCACGCCAAACAACGCGGAGCCGATAATGAGGATGTGGAGCTGATCCTGCCGCACGAAGTGCCCCGAGGTAAGCCGCCCCACCACCATACCACCGGCAAATGACGCCGTGGCGAACGCGCCTCCCCGGGCGAGTACGCCAAAGCCCAACTGCACGTAACTGGCGCTCCAGAAGGTGAACGCCGCCTCCGCGCCACCGCCGGCAAACATCGCCACCGCCAGGAACCAGAACGTTCGATCGGCAACGATCTCCCGGGCGTGGCTCCAAACGGGAATGTCGGCGGTTTCGATATCGACACCCCCGGAAGAAGCCCCATTCGGTTCCGCCGGGCCCGCCGCGGCCCCGGACCTCGCCGGGGCGTGGCCGAAGATGACAAACAGCACTCCTGAGGTGAGCGCCACCACCCCCAGACCCGCGACAAGTATGCGCCAGGAGACACCGCGAGTCAGCAGATCTCCGACGATCAGAACGGCGGTGACGACGCCCACCGAGAAGAAGGCATTCACCAGATTGAGGTAGCGGCCGGAGTCTTCCGGGTGTTCATCCTGGACCAGCGGATTGAGCAGCGCCTCCAGGATGCCGCCGCCCAGGCCCACCAGCACTACCGATCCCAGAACAACCCCGTAGGTGGGAGCTACGGCGTAGCCGAAGAGTCCCGCCGCCAGGATCATTCCGCCGGCGGCGAGGCTGCGGGTTTTTCCAAAATGCGCCGCGGCAAAACCGCTTGCGATCAGAATTGCCAAAAGAAACCCGGCGCGCACCGCTTCGATTCCACCTCCCTCGGCAAGACCGAACACGAGGTCTTCGGCGATGCGCAGGAGCACGATCGGCGTGATGACCACGCTCGAGGCATAGGTAAACATTCCCAGGGCGGCAACGTAGTCGAGGCGCGTGAGCTTGAGCGGTGCCATGGTGATGGGTCTACGCCCCGGCCATCTCTTTGAGCGTCGCGATCTCCTCCGCCCAGCGTTCCGGTTCCGGCGTTTCCAGGATCATCGGCTTTCCATCCATGCGACTGTCTTCCATGATCGCGCGAAAGCCGGCGGTGCCGATCTCACCCTCGCCGATCGGCTTGTGGCGATCCTTGGTGCTGCCGAGCTCGCCGGTGGAGTCGTTCAGGTGGAGCGCCACCAGTTTCTGGAGTCCCACCTCGCGATCCACTTCCTGCACCAGGGAGTCCCACCCATCGGCGGTGCGGATGTCGTAGCCGGCGGCGAAGGCGTGGCACGTATCGATACAGACCGCCACCCGGTCCGGCTCTTTCACGTAGCCCAAAATCCCCGAGAGTTGCGCGATCGTCCGGCCGATAGAGGCTCCCTGGCCGGCGGTATTTTCCAGAACGAGGACGCCGCCCTCCACCTGCTCCAGAACGCGGTCCATGCCACCGGCGATGCGTCGCAGCGTGGCATCCTCGTCCAGGTCGCCCTTGGAGGTGCCCGGATGAAAGTTGAGCCACCGCAGGCCCAGCTGCACCGTGCGGTGAAGCTCATCGGCGAGACCGTCGATCGATTTCTCCCGCGTCTCGTCACTCGGGCTGCCGAGGTTTACCAGATAACTGGCGTGGGGAATCACGTGGTCGGCGGTATAGCCGTGTTCCGCCATGGCGGCGTGATAGGCATCGATCGTGTCTTGCTCATACGGTTTTGATGTCCAGCGGCGCTGATTGCGAGTGAAGAGGGCAAAGGCGGTGGCGCCGATTTCCGCCGCGTTGGCCGGGGCGTTGTTGACCCCGCCGGAGGCGCTCACGTGGGCGCCGACATATACGGTTCGTGTGCTCATGAGCGCAATTGTGCCCC
>JBMCMH010000246.1:0-2591 GCA_048614515.1 Alkalispirochaeta sp.
CCCTGGCTGAAGCCGCCGAGAATGAGCGTCTCCCATGCCAAATTGCGGCCGTCCACCAACCGCCGCACTTCCCGCGCCGCCTCGGCGAGCCCCGCAGGCTCCAACCTCCGCAGTGACAGAAAGTACCCGCCGAACAACGCCTGCTGCAACTCCTCCGTCCGGCGGGGAAACCACGCCCGCCCATACGCCATCCCGCCCACGGAGATCGGCACCGGGGCGTGGGGAACCACCCACCGCTGCGCTCCGCCCAACGCCGGCGCCAGAGACACCAAATCCTGAGCAGACGCCCCAAATCCGTGGAGGAGGCACCCGCCCCGGTCTGTATCCCACGGGGATGCCCCCTCCACGGTGGAAAGGTCCAACTCCACGGCGTCCAGATCCTGCCGGGACGCGCCACCGCCCTGGGCGTCGTCGCTCATGACAGATCGCTCTCTTCCCGCACCAGCCACGTGCGCGTCTGCACGTACTCCCGCAGTTCCTGTCCCACCTCCGCCACACGATCCCGGTCGGCACCTTTCACCACCAGCCGAGAATGGTAGTCGTACGATCCAACCACCGGATAGCTTCCAATCGCCACCTCTTGGTGCATGTTCTGTACCGTTTCCAGCCAATCGGCGAAATCACTCTCATCGGCGGAGAGATACAGTATGATCGTCCACATACGATCGCGGTGCGGGAGCGTCGCGGCAATGCGCCGCATCTTGTCTTGTAATGCTCGGGGTAGGCCCGGCAGGATGAACACGTTGTGCCACTGGATGACCGGCCAGCGCCCCTGGGAGCACCCTTCCACCTGGGTTGCCACCGGGAGCTCCGCCATCCGAGCCACCATGGGAGAGAGGGGTTCGCCATAGCGAGCCTTCAAGAACGCGAGCATCTGTTGATTCTGCTCCAACGGCACCCCAAACGCTTCCGCCGCCCCTTGCAGGGTAATGTCGTCATGGGTGGGACCAATTCCACCGGCGCTAAAGAGATACTCGTAGCGCGGCTGTAGTTCCCGAAACGCCGTGGCGATCTCCGTCACCTCATCGCGAACAATGCGTACCTCGCCCACCTGGTATCCGATCTCCGTGAGACTCGTGAGCATGAAGTGCAGATTCTCCTCGCGAACGCCGGCGGAGAGGATTTCGTCACCGATGAGCAAGATTGCTACCATGCGTCCTATGATACGGTGGCGATCGGACGTGAGACAAGGCGCGGACGATTCCAGCATCGGCGGTAAAATGTTGACCCCGCTAATAAGCAATGGGTATGTTTTCTCCATGGAAGTACGAGAACAGATTGCGCAGGCAGAGGAACTCATTCGAACGGGCCTTTTTGACGATGCAGTCGCGCTCCTGACGGAGGTGTTGGCGGACAACCCCAACAATCTGGCGGCACTTCTCAACATCGGCATCGCCTACACCGAGAGCGGCCGGAACGATTCCGCAATTCAGGCGCTCTCGTACTATGTCCAACACGATGACGAAAACGACGAGGCGTGGGAGGCATTGGGCTGCGCGTATCTACGCAAGAAGGACTACCGCGCCGCGGAGAAGCATTTGGAGCACGCCCGGGCGCTCAACTCCCAAAACGCCAGCGTCCTTCGCAATCTTAGCGTTCTGTTCAGCGAGACCGGTCGGGGGCGGAAGAGCTACGCGACACTCACGAAAGCGTACGATCTCAACCCCAATGATTACCTTACCACGTATGCGCTGGCTACGGCGTACCGCTATCTCCAACGCCCGGAAGAGGCGCGGACGCTTCTGGAACGGTTACAGACGTTTGATTTTATTCCCACCGCCATTCGGCATGAGGCGGAGAAACATTTGTTGGAACTGACGGTGGGGTGGACGTAACCGACGGCACCGGCGCCGCCTGATGCCCCCCGAGTAGCGCGGTGGTTTCGGCGGCGTCCCTGCACGGCGAGTGCGATTTGCAGCCGCAACCTCCGTGAACTACGATAATATGGGAGCGTGCCGTGTTAAAAAAGTGTACCGTTACCACAGGTGTATATTGGGTAGAGATACCGGAAGCGAACGTGCGGATCGTCTGCGGGGCCCCCGCAGACACGGTGAAGCACCTCATGCGTCGCGGGTTCATTACAGATGTGGAACGCGACGGGAAGCATTGGGAGACGGGACCCAACGCAGTCTTACTCTCCGACGTGAGTATCCAGAACGGTGATTTTGCCAACCTTACGGAATTCGTTGTACTTCAGATGTTTTACCGGCAAGGTATGATCATCCCGCGCCACCCCAACAACACTGGGACAAAACCTAAGATTATCGGTGCGCGCGACCAGATCGCGGCGCAGCGGGAGTACATCTTCCGCGGAAACTACGGCCTCACCAGTGTGGAAGAATTACTGGACGCCGGGGTAGAGCCGGAGCTCGCAGAAGAGTTCTTCCGCATTAAACAACAATTCGCCTTCGGCGCCATCCGTACTCCGGAGGAACTGATTGATTTCGTGCCGGTCCGAGATCAGCCGGTGACGATCGCTCCCGGGGTGGATATCGAACGAGTAGCGAGCAATACCTACCGCATCTCCTACGGTGGGGACTACGAGGAAGTCTCGCTCAATCTGTCCCCCGCCGAGCAGTATCAGCCTCCCT
>JBMCMH010000247.1:0-2575 GCA_048614515.1 Alkalispirochaeta sp.
GGCACCGGCTTCTTTGGCCGGGCGATCGCGGCGGAAGCGCGGCGGCGGGGTATCCACGTGCGTGTTGTTTCCCGCGGCCGGAGGCCGGGGCGTGGGGCCGGTGTGGACCGAACGGCCGACGTCACCAGAGGCGAGACGCTGAACGGTACGATCAACGCGGGCGACACGGTGATAAACCTGGTGGGATTGTCGCCGTTGCAGCGGCCCCGCGGCGGGCGCCGCAGCTATTACCGCGTGCATACACAGGGCACCGCCAACGTACTTCGGGAGGCGCAGCGGGCCGGGGCGCGGCGGCTGATATACGTGAGCGCGCTGGGGGTCACGCGGCGGTGCGGAGCGGCCTACGGCGAAACAAAAGCGATGGCGGAGGAGCGCGTCCGCCGCGCCCCGATCCCCTCTGCCATAATTGCGCCCTCCATTCTCTACGGTCCGGGCAGCGAGATCGTCGCGATGCTCGGTCTGCTGGCCCGCCTGCCGCTGGTGCCGATCCCGACGCTTACGGCTGCGTTTCGGCCAATTCACGTGCGGGATGCTGCGCGGATCGCGGTTGATGTGGCGGTGGGCTCAGGCGAGGCCGACTATATCCCGCTGGGAGGACCTGAGCGGCTTACCGCCGGCGAGGTGGCGGCCACGTTTCTCCGCGCCCGGGGTACTCCGATGTGGTCTATTCCCGCCTCCCTCTCGCGGCTCCTGGTGGGGCTCGTCTCGAGGGTGAAGCTGCCGGGGGCGCCGGCGGATCTGGCTCCCATGCTGGCGATCGATAACGCCGGTAGCGTGCCACCGGAGGCGGAGCGCCTCACGCGCTACTCCCACTGGGTGTCACAAACCGACCACCGGGAGGTTCCACCCGGCGGCTGAGCCACCACCGCCAGCCGGCCCGGTAGGAGAGAGAGAACCCGCGCCGCCGCGCCTTGGCCGGCGTCAACAACCAGTCGTTGCAGTTCATCCGTCGTAAATCCGCGGCGGATCGATAGCCGACCGTCGTAATAGGCGAAGCTGCCGCGGAAAAAGAGCCCCGCCAACAGTGAATACCCGACGTAGCTCAGGCGGGAGCGGCGCAGGTCGTTCAGGACGTATCCGTAACGCGCCGCACGGGCCAGCCGGGGTAGCAGCTCCACGATCGCTGCATCGGGGAGGTGGTGCAGAAAGTGATTGGCGAAGATGTAATCCACCGGGCCCAGGCGATCCAATTCCAGCGCGGACCCTTGCACCACCTCGATATTCGGATCTTCCGCGGTACACTCCCGGGCGTAGGCAATAATCCGCGGGTCCTGGTCGAGGCAGATCACGCGGGCCTTGATACCGTACCGCCCTGCCGTGGCGGTGATCCACACGCCGATATCGCATCCGCCGGCGCCCACGTCCAGGACGGTAATCCGCGACAGCCCGCGCCGTTGGGCATCCCGAAGAATAAACCGGCGGATCAGTGATCGCGAGCGGCTCACCAGGCGATTGATTGTGCGGAACTGTCGCACCGTGGCGATCAGGAGCGTCTCATCGGCGTCCGGGGCATCCATCAGTTCCGATTCTCCCGAGCGCCGATCCCACTGGTGGTTCACTGCGGTTGTTTTACCATATGGGCCGCCTCCATGGTGAGGCCCGGCCCAAAGGCGGTGGCAAAGACGTTTCCCATCCGGCTGTCGTCGGCCAGAATTCGCCGGAGGACAAACATTATGGTGCTGGAGCTCATGTTGCCATACTCCCGGAGCACCTCGTAGGAGTGGTGAAATTCCGCCGCCTCCACGCCCAGGGTGGCAGCGGCCTTCTCCAGAATCGCCCGCCCCCCGGGATGAATCGCCCAGATATCCACCTCTCCCCGGGTGAGGCGGGATGCGGCCATCGCCTCGTCGATAAGGGGGGCGATATTGCGCTCAATAATCCGCGGAACATACATCGAGAGCTTCATATCAAATCCCGTCTGGCCGATGCTCCACGCCATGTCATCTTCGCTTTCCGGGGCAGTGCGAGTAATAAAGGATCGGAACGCCAGGCGCGCTCCACTGCTGTCTCCCGGATCCGCCGAAACCAACGCCGCGGAGACGCCGTCTGCGAAGAGCCCGTTGGCGATAATGATGTCGACATCCTCTTTCTGCTGCATGTGCACCGAACAGAGTTCGGCGTTTACAATGAGCACGCGCGCTTGCGGATCTGCGCGACAAATGGAGTCGGCGAGCTTCATCGCGGGAAAGGCTGCGTAACACCCCATAAACCCTAAGTGAAACCGGTGTACTCCAGGGTCCAGGGGAAGCTCCTTTACGAGATAAAAATCAAACCCCGGCGCCGAAAACCCGGTACAACTTACCGTGATGAGGTGAGTGACCCGCGACTGCGCCTCGGGGAACCGCCGAAATAGACTCCGCGCGGCACTCAGTGCCAGGCGCTGCGCTTCGCCGATGTACAGATCGTTCCGCACCTTGGTGGTGGGCTCCGGCTTAAGATCCGCGGATTGAGCATAAAACGTGTACTCTGTGGGGTCTTTCCCGTAGTCGTTAATTACGGTGTGCCGTTTCTCGATCGCCGATGCCGGATAGATACGGTCGATGAGCTTCTGCGCCCGGGAATCGTCGGCATACAG
>JBMCMH010000248.1:0-2567 GCA_048614515.1 Alkalispirochaeta sp.
TATATCTCGCCCGCCACGGCGATGATTGTGCAGGGCCGCATCCAGGGCGGCCAGACCTACGCCGGTTCGTTCGACGTGGACTGTTCCTGTACCGGCTTTGTCACCGCCTTTGACGTGGGCTCGCGGCTCCTTGCGGGGGATCCGAACGGACGCTACGCGGTGGTGGTGGGCGTGTACAATATGCCCGCCTACGTCCGGGAGGGGGATGCCTTCGGCTATTCGATCTTTGCAGACGGCGCCGCTGCGGTGGTGCTGGAGAAAGACGCGCAGGCGAAGTATCTCGGCAGCGAGTACATCACCGACGGCACGCAGTGGGACTACGTCGGAGTCTACGCCGGGGGAACGCGGATGCCGATTACCCATGAGCGGCTCGACTCCGGTGAGTACGGCTTGCAGTTACTCCAACGGCTGCCGGGCGACCGCAACGTGAAGCTCTGGCCTCCTCTGGTGCGCCGGTTGCTGGAGACCACGGGAACCACACTGGATCAGGTAGATCACCTGATCTTTACGCAGATCAATCGCTCGGTAATTGAGCAGGTCATGGAAATCCTCGAGCTGCCGATGGAGCGCACAACCACGATCATGGACAAGTATGGCTACACCGGCTCCGCCTGCGTGCCGATGGCGTTCTACGACGCGGTCAAGGCGGGACGCATCTCTCGAGGAGATACGGTGATGTTCGTCGCCTCCGGCGCGGGGCTGGCGGTGAGCAGCAGCCTCTTCGTGTACTGAAAGGAGCAACAACGATGAGAAACTGGAACGAGGATTACAAAGCGCGGCTGATCTCGATAGAGGAGGCGGTTGGTCATATCAGATCGAACAACGACGTAATCGTGGGGCAGTGCGCCTCCGAGCCGCAGGGGCTCATGTCGAAGATCCACACCGTCCGCGACTCGGTGGAGAACGTCCGGGTGTTCAGCGTGCTCACGCTCAAACCGTACGACTTCTACATGCTCCCGGAGATGGAGGGGCACTTTGAGCTGGCCAGCTGGTTTCACGCCCCCGGCTCGCGGTACGCGATCAAGCAAGGCTTAAAAACGGTAACCTACGTGCCCAATATGCTGCACCGCGCGGCCCTCGACCGGATTCAGGTGCGGCGGCCGGACGTATTTTTCGGCACCTGTACACCGCCGGACTCCAAAGGATTTGTCTCACTGTCTCTGGGTATCACCTACGAGAAAGATGTACTGGAAGCAGCGGAGTTGGTGGTGCTGGAGGTCAATGAAAACTTGCCGCGCACCTACGGTGACACCCATGTCCATATAGACGACGTAGACTTCTTCGTTGAGAACCACCAGGAGCCACCGACGCTACCTTCGCCGGAACCTACCGAGGTAGACCGGACGATCGGGGAGTATGTGGCGGAACTGGTGGAGGACGGCTCCACGATCCAACTGGGCATCGGCAATATTCCCAACGCCGCCGCCTTGGCGCTCCGGGACAAGAAGGACCTTGGAGTTCACACGGAAATGGCGGTGGATTCCATGGTGGACCTGCACGAGCTCGGCGTCATCACCAACAAGCAGAAAAGCCTCTACAAGGACAAGTTCGTGTGTACCTTCGCCTTCGGGTCCAAGCGGCTCTATGACTGGCTGGACGATAACATGGCGGTGGAGTTCCAGCGCGGCTCCTGGGTGAACGACCCGGCGGTGGTCCGTCGGAACTCGCGCATGGTCTCCCTCAACACGTGCCTCAACGTTGACATGACCGGCCAGGTAGCCAGCGAGTCGATCGGAACCCGACAGTACTCCGGCACCGGAGGACAAACCGACACCGCAGTGGGTGCGAAGGAAGCCTACGACGGACTGGGGAAGTCGATCATCGCCTGCCGAGCAACCGCAAAAAACGGCACGGTGAGCACGATCACCCCGACGCTCCCGGAGGGAACCGCCGTGACGCTTCATCGGAGCAATGTGGACCACGTGGTAACCGAATACGGGATTGCCTACATGCGGGGGCGCACGGTTCGGGAACGTGCGCGAAATCTGATTGCCGTGGCGCATCCCGATTTTCGGGAGGAGCTCACGCGACACGCGAAAGAGCTCGGATACATCTGAGCGCATCAGAAAGGAACACAGAGATGAGAGACGTAGCAATCGTTGCCGCCAAACGGACGGCGATCGGAACGTTCGGCGGGATTTTTTCCGGCGTATCCGCCGTGGAGCTGGGAACGCACGCGCTCAAGGCGGCGATCCGGGATGCCGGTATCGAGCCGGGGCAAGTTGAAGAAGTGATCGTGGGCAATATCCTGTCCGCCGGCCTCGGCCAGAACGTGGCCCGGCAGGTGGCGGTCAACTCCGGCATACCCGTTGAGGTGCCCAGTTACGCCGTGAATAAACTGTGCGGCTCGGGCCTAAAATCGGTGACGCTGGCGGCAACTGAGATTGCCGTGGGGCACGCGGAGATTATCGCCGCCGGTGGAACGGAGAACATGACGCAGGCCCCCTATATCATGCCCAAGGCGCGCTCCGGCGCGAAGATGGGCGATACGACGATGGTGGATCTCATGCTCAAGGATGGGCTCATCGATGCCTTTAACGGATACCACATGGGGATCACTGCTGAGA
>JBMCMH010000249.1:0-2506 GCA_048614515.1 Alkalispirochaeta sp.
CGTTTGTGCGTGGCCTATCGGTGGTCGCCGCCGCGATTGGGGCGCGCTGCCCGGGGTGCCCCGGGTCGGCCGCCGCTGGTGGGGCGCCCGCCGTTGCCCGGGCGTCCGCCCGTAGTGGGACGTCCGCCGGTGGAGCGGCCGGGGCCGTTGGAACGCCCCCCGCTGTTGGTGCGGCCGGCGTTTCCGCGGCCATTGGTGGGGCGCCCACCGCCGGTACCACGGCCTGCGCCACTACGCCCGCCGCCGCCGGAGCGACCGCTTCGCGCCGCGTCGGAAGCGATCCCCGTGTCATGGAAGGGATGATCGTCGAGCACAGGAATGAGCTGCGCGATCTCCCGCTGGATATCTTTGAGGTTTCCAAGCTCCGTGTTGTCACACAGGGAGAAGGCGGCGCCGCTGCGCCCGGCGCGGGCGGTGCGCCCGATCCGGTGGACGTAACTTTCCGCTTCGTTGGGGAGTTCGTAGTTGATTACCTGATCGATATCATCCACGTCGATGCCGCGGGAGGCGATGTCGGTTGCCACGAGGACGTGAACTTTCCCGGTGTGGAACGCCTTGAGGGCTCGTTGCCGGGCGTTTTGGCTCTTGTTGCCGTGGAGGTCGTCGGCGGTAATGCCCTGCTTGTTGAGGTAGCGGGCGATGTCCTTGGCTTTGTGCTTGGTGCGGGTAAAGACGAGGGCGCGGTAGCTGCGTTTTTCAGTAAGGAGCATGTGTAGCGCCTCGCGCTTATTGTCCCGAGTGACGAAGAGGATCTGCTGGTCGATCTTGGGGGTGTCCACCGCTTCTCGCTCCACGCTGACGCGCACCGGATTGGTGAGCATCTCTTGAGAGAGCGTTTTAACCTCGCCCGGGAGGGTTGCGGAGAAAAACATCGACTGCCGCTGCGCAGGGAGCGCCTTAATGATGCGTCGCACGTCGGGGATAAAACCCATGTCCAGCATGCGGTCCGCCTCGTCCAGGACGATCGATTCAACCTTATCAAGCTCAATAACGCGCTCGTTCATGAGGTCCAGCAGGCGGCCGGGGGTGGCCACCACGATATCCACGCCGCGGCGCATCGCGGTGATCTGCGGTTTCTTGTTCACGCCGCCGAAGATCACCGTATAGGACACGCGGGAGCCTTGAGCAAAGATGCCGATGACTTCGGCGATCTGTCCTGCAAGTTCCCGGGTGGGAGCAAGGATGAGGGCCCGCGGTTTGTGCGGCTGGGGTCGGCGCGTGGGGCGACCGTTGTCACTGCCCATGAGGCGGTGAATAATCGGCAGCACGAAGGCGGCGGTTTTGCCGCTGCCGGTCTGGGCGGAGGCGAGAATGTCGCGGCCCTCGATCGCCGGGGCGATCGCATCGCGCTGCACCGCGGTGGGAGTAGCAAAGCCTTGCTGTGAGAGCGTGGCCTGCAACGATTTTGAAAAGGCAAAGGACGAAAAATCGCCCGCTGCGGCGTTGGGTTCGATAACTGTGGTATCCATATTGAAATTTCCTTTGGATGCGACAATTGAGCACACCGGTGGTGGCTGAATGGTCGGAGTGCGCCGTCTAGAACGATGTGCTGCAGTACGGCGTCGAGCTGTGAGTGAGAAGAATGTGGACTGAACTACGCTCGGAGTTGGATGAGGGTAGGCCTGACAACTGATCGCGCCACGCTGTCACTCTGCTTTCCTTGCGCAGGGCGAACGCCGGACTGGTCTGTATGACCGGCACCGGGCGCGGGGGACCTCTTCATTAACTTAGCCTTGACAGTACAGAAAAACGGTGGGGCAGTCAAGGGACGGCGATTTGACCGCCCGCCGTCGACCTGATTGGCTTGGCCTCATGCTGTGCCGTCGCAACTCAATTGACACCTTTACAGCCCCCGGGATAGCCTTATGTAAAGGATTGCACGATGAGCAATTTATTACAGGAGCCGCTTCCATTCCTAAGCGCCGGTGTCGCACAAGTGGCATGGGTTGTGCAGGATGTGGATGCTGCGGTGCGGGACTACCATCGTACGTTCGGCATTGATGGGTGGGCATTCTATACCTACCAGAAGCCGTTCGTGCCGCGCATGACCTATCGCGGACAGGACGCAGACTATGCCATGCGAGTGGCACTTGCGTATTTCGGTCCGATGCGGGTGGAGTTTATCCAGCCTTTGCGGGGGCCTTCGATTTACCATGAGTTTGTTGATCGGCACGGGTACGGGGTGCAGCACTTAGGCGTCCTGGTAACCGATATGGAAGCGGCCCTGGCCGACGCTCGAGACATGGGGATCGAGATGGTTCAGGACGGTGCCGGGTTCGGTCTTGATGGCGACGGCCATTACGCGTATCTGGATACGGAGGCACGCTTCGGCGTCACCTTTGAGCTCATCGAGCGTCCCGCTCGGCGTCAACCACCGGACAAGGTTTATCCAGCGGAGACAGAAGGAGAATTGCAGCAGTGAGTGTACGATCTAATCCTATGGGAATTTACGAGAAGGCGCTTCCGGCGTTCGGGAGTTGGAGGGAGGCGTTGGAAACCACTGCCC